>NZ_SGXU01000170.1:0-863 GCF_005435015.1 Halorubrum sp. SP9 | reverse complement strand
ACTAGTATGGCCCGGGGGATCCTTAAGTCGTGTCCTTCTCCTACGATCTTGTGAACGATGGATATTTTCTTTCTAAACTTTAAACAAACAGTGGAGAGATGTTGTTGTGTGTGGAACGACGCTTAGCCTACCGAGGAAGATCCAGACTACAATAGAATATGTGGCCAAAACTCTCCGCAACTTCAGCAGCAAAAAGGATATTATTGACATAACCTCCTCACAAAAAGTACACAAATGGCTAAATAACAGAGCCCCTCTTTTTACTAGGGAAATGGTGGATGTGGACTTTAGAATTTAAGATAATAAAGCTCTTGATCCCAATGTTATTTCCATGTGAGGGACATTAAATTGAGTAACCTTTGCCACATACCCTCTCCCAGAGTCCATTCTCTAAAACTTGAAGCTCCGCCCCTTTTTACGCACATTAGGCTTCCAATTACGGTCAATGGTCTTGAAGATTGGGAGCTTTTGAAGAGTAATAAGAACCATCACAAAAAGGAACCCAGAAGCCGGGAGTGTCTACCAAAAAAATTCAAGGGTTAAAAAAAAGTGACATTTTCTCCTGTTTTTTACACATGATTTTGAATGCTGATGGGTCCACGTCCAGCTCTAAAGGTAGGTTCATGGTTCTCCAAAGTTGCTTTCTTGTCAGAATTGAGCCACATCAGGTAGGTGGGGAAGTAGATCAGTGAGGATGCTTCACATGTGTGGGCACTGGGAACAGAATGCTTCAATAACACGAGCTGACGAGGGCCCGCTATGAAAAAAAAGATTCTCTGTGCCCCCTGGCGCCTCCGCACTTAAAGAATTGATGACCGTGCGGCCGCGATATCCTGCAGATGCATCCAGTACTAGTATGGCCC
>NZ_SGXU01000169.1:329-865 GCF_005435015.1 Halorubrum sp. SP9 | reverse complement strand
ACTGTACCGAGTGGGGACTCGAAGAGCAGATCGGGTCTAAACGGGCAGACTCCTTTGTCCGGTTCAAGGAACCGCACCCGAACTACGGCCACGGACTAGCGATTGAGTACCAACACAAGAACATCAACAAGAATCGAGACGAGTCCACCCAGAACTACCTCGACGAGGGATTCACCACTGTCTGGCTCTGGGACAGTCAGTTCACGAGTGACGACGATGTAAACCTCTTCGGGGGCAAAGTCGTCCCCGTATGGCCTACGGCAGTCCCAGACCGCTCTGAGTGGGGGCCGACAGACGAATTCGAACTCGATACACTCCCGCTCCGCTCATGGACCACTTCTGGCGAAGACCGTTCTCCCGGGTTCAGCTCTTACTCAACCCTAGATCGTGTCTCTCGCCATCGCCAGACGGCTCGGGACGTTTGGGACTTCGAGCTCCCAGATGCGCCATCTGTATTGGTTCGTCTCCCAGACGAGTGGTACGACCGCTGTATCCGCGCCCTTTGGGACACCACACCGTGGGACCTCCGGTTCGAC
>NZ_SGXU01000169.1:0-304 GCF_005435015.1 Halorubrum sp. SP9 | reverse complement strand
TGGCTCCTACGGCTTAGAGAGATGGATCGCTAGCACAAGCGACGAGCAACCAGAAGTAGAGATTTCGGTGATTCTTCCTCGCGAGTACTATCAAGAATTGGCCACTGACCTCCGGCGTTCCGTTACATGGGAGCAGTTCTTCTCCGGTACAGTTTTCGAGAACAACGACTCTCTCCGCCACCCCCGGTCCGGTGTCACGGATGCCGATTCGAGACCGGACGTTACGGGGTCGCTGCCACTCATGGATTGGTTAATCGATACAGAGAGAGTGATTAGACTGAAAAATAGGTCGAGCAGCTACCGT
>NZ_SGXU01000016.1:0-65574 GCF_005435015.1 Halorubrum sp. SP9 | reverse complement strand
CGGCGTCCGGATCCCGATCGCCCTCCGGGACCACCCCGACCGACGGCTCGTGGCCCGCGGCGGCCAACCGGGCGACGACGCGCGCGGCCGGGCGCCCCGTGCCGATCACGTGAACCCGCCGCGGTTCGACGTCGCTGTGCGGGAACGCCGTCACCGCGGGCGTCCCGGTCGCCGGGTTGCGACCGACGAACGCCTCCGCGTCGAAGGCGGCGCCGACCG
Source organism: Halorubrum sp. SP9 (assembly GCF_005435015.1). Taxonomy (NCBI): domain Archaea; kingdom Methanobacteriati; phylum Methanobacteriota; class Halobacteria; order Halobacteriales; family Haloferacaceae; genus Halorubrum; species Halorubrum sp. SP9. The sequence goes on along the minus strand of NZ_SGXU01000016.1, from coordinate 65,355 downwards.
CGGACGCCGACAGCACCGACTCCGGCGGGCCGGCCGCCCGGACGCCGCCGTTCGCGAGGACGACGACCTCGTCGCAGTACCTCGCGGCCGCGTCCAGGTCGTGGATCGCGGCGATCGCACCGCGTTCGCCGTCGTCGACGAACTCGCGGACCAGTTCGAGGGTCTCGACCGCGTGGTTCACGTCGAGGCTGGCGGTCGGCTCGTCCAGGAGGAGGAGCGGGGCCGCCTGCGCCAGCGCCCGCGCGAGCAGCACGCGCTGGCGCTCACCGCCCGAGACCGCCGTGATCGACCGGTCCGCCAAGCGCTCGACGTCGGCCGCGGTCATCGCGGCGTTGACCGCGTCGTCGTCCTCGACCCCGTGCGCGTCGAGGCGACCGAGGTGCGGCGTTCGCCCCATCTCGACGACGTGTCGCACGGGGAAGTCGAACGCCAGGTTCGTCGTCTGCGGGACGCTCGCGACGCGGCGCCCGACCTCGCGGGGCGACAGCGACGACGCCCGCTCGCCCCCGATCCGGACCGTTCCCGCGTCCGGCTCGATCGCGCCGGTGACCGCGCGCAGCACCGTGGTCTTGCCGGCGCCGTTGGGGCCGACGAGGCCGACGAGCGAGCCGGGCTCGACCCGGAGGTCCACGCCGGAGACGACGTCGACGTCGTCGAACGAGACGGCGACGTCCGACGCCGACAGGAGCGGTTCGTCACCGAACGAGAGCGACGTGTCGGGGAGCGACTCGGGGTCGGCCGCGGCGGCCGAGGGAGCCTCGTCGTCGGAGCGGTCCGCGCTCACAGCTCCGTCACCTCCCGGGTCACGAGCAGGTAGACGAAGAAGGGCGCGCCGACCGCGGCGGTGATGATGCCGACCGGGTACTCGGCTGGCGCCGAGCGCGCGACCGTGTCGGCCGCGACGAGGAAGGTGCCGCCCGCGAGCGCCGCGGTCGGGAGGAGCACTCGGTGGTCGGGGCCGACGACGAGCCGGAGCATGTGCGGGACGATGAGGCCGACGAACCCGATCACGCCGGCGAACGCGACGCCGGCGGCCGTGACGAGCGCCGAGGCCGCGAGCATGATCCGCTTCGTGCGCTCCACCGCGATACCCAGCCCGCGGGCCTCCTCCTCGCCGAGCAGGAGGACGTTGAGGTCGCGGGCGTACGCGAGCAACACGGCGAACAGCGGCGGCACGACGGCGGCGGTGACGGCGACCTCGCTCCACGCCGCGCCCGAGAGGTGGCCCATCAGCCACGCGACGATCTGCCGGAGCGACTCGCCGGCCTGTAGCTGGAGGTACGAGACCACCGCGCCGAGGAACGTCTGGACCGCGACGCCGGCCAAGAGCAGGGTGGCGACGGGCGTCCGACCGTGACGGGTCGCGATGGCGTACACGCCGAAGGCGGCGACGAGCGCGCCGGCGAACGCGAAGAGGCTGGTCCCCGCGCCGCGCGAGAGCGAGACCTCGACGGCGCCGAGGAGGGGGACGGCGACGGTCGTCGAGAGCGCGACGGGGAAGACGATGAACGCGACCGCGCCGACCGCGGCCCCGGAGGAGACGCCGATGATCGACGGGTCCGCCATCGGATTGCGGAAGAAGCCCTGCATCACCGTGCCGGCGGCCGCGAGCGCGAACCCGACGAGCGCGGCGAGCAGGATCCGCGGGAGCCGCACCCCCACGACGATCTGCTGGTGGACGGCGTCGACGGGGAACGCGAACGGCGACGCGAACGCGAGGCCGAGTCCCGGGAGCGTGAGCGGCCCGACGCCGGGGACCGGCAGCGGGCCGACGCCGCTCGCGGTCGTCTCAATTCCCGACGGCACGGAAAAGGCGTTCAACACCGATTTCACGACGGTCTCGGGTGGGATTCGGACCGGTCCGATCGCGGCGCTGACGACGACGACGACCGCGAGCAGCGCGGCTATCGCCGCCGACCAGCCCGCCGACCGCACCCAGGGACGCATCCGTACTCCAACACAACTTGTAGTAGGTAAATACTTATTGGACGAGCCCGGTCGTGGATGCGATGCGAAACAGCTTCGCGATCGCGATGGCCGTGCTGGTGACGACCGCCCTGATCGGCGGCGTCGCCGGGACTGCCGCGGGCGCACAGCCGACGATATCGATCGACGGACCGACCGCGGGCGCGCAGCCGGCGGTCGGAGCCGCGGGCGCGACGGGGGGCGGCCCCGCGCAGACTGACGGCGCCTGCGGCTTCCCGGTCAGCGCGACCGACGCCACCGGGACCACGGTGACGCTGGAGGAGCGCCCCGAGCGGATCACGACGATCAACCCCTCGGCCGCGCAGACGCTGTGGGAGCTGGGCGCACAGGACCGGGTCGTCGGCGTGAGCCGGTTCGCCACCTACCTCGACGGCGCCGAGGAGCGCGCGAACGTCTCCGCCTCGTTCGGCGCGAGCGTCGAGCGCGTCGTCGCCACCGAGCCCGACCTCGTGCTGGCGCCGAACTCCTCGGCGGCCGACGTCGAGCCGCTCCGCGAGCAGGGGCTGACGGTGTACCACTTCCCCGCGGCCACCTCGATCGACGACATCGCCGAGAAGACGGAGACGATCGGTCGGCTCGTGGGGGCGTGCGACGCCGCCGCGGAGACCAACGAGGAGATGTACGACGCGGTCGAGGCCGCGGAGGAGCGGACGAGCGGCGTCGACCGCCCGGCTGCGCTGTACCCGCTCGGCGGCGGCTACGTCGCGGCGAACAACACCTTCATCGACGCGATCATGACCGTCGGCGGGACCGAGAACGTCGCCGCCGACGTCGGATCGGGGTACCCGCAGCTCTCCGACGAGGTCATCCTCGAAGCGAACCCGGAACTGATCCTCGTCACCGACCCCGAAGCGGCGATCCTCGACACCGAACCGTACGCCAGCACGACCGCGGGCACCGAGGACAGCTACGTGGTCATGAACGTGAACTACCTCAACCAGCCGGCGCCGCGCAGCGTGATCGAGTCGACGACGACGCTGTCGAACGCGGTGGTCGAACTCCGGAGCGAGGGCGGCGAGTCGACGGACGGCGCGGACGACGGCGATTCGTCGGGCAACGGTACCGCGACCGACGGCGCGGACGACGGCTCGTCGACCGACGGCGCGGACGGGAACGAAACGGATCTGACCGCCGCGGACGGGAACGAGAGCGACGGAAGCGCCGGAGAGACGGGCGCGGAGTCGCCCGGCTTCGGCGTCGTCGCGGCCGCCCTCGCGCTGCTCGCGACCGGGCTGCTCGCGCGGCGCGAGTGACCGGCGAGGAGCGCGCGAGTCGCACCGACCGCTGACCGACGTTCCGGCTCAGATTCCCTGACCCATCAGGTGGCTGCGCAGGACGTCCGGCGTCTTCAGTCCGGCGTCGCTGTTGAGCAGCACGACGGTCTCGTCGCCGTCGAAGAAGCCGTCCTCCGCGAGCGCCCACGCCCCGGCGGGGGCCGCGCCGCCGGTGGCGCCCATCTCGACGACCTCGTTCTGCGCCACGGCGGTCGCGCTCGCGAGGATGTCCTCGTCGTCGACGCCGACCGCGGTCCCGCCGCTCTCCGTGACCGCCTCAACGGCCGCGGCGCCGCCAGCCGGGTCGGGGATCTCCAGTTCGCCGCAGATCGTGTCCGGCGTCTCCCACGGCTCGGGCTCGTCGAGGCCGCGCTCGACCGCGGCCGCGATCGGGGCGCAGCCGGACGCCTGCGCCGCGACGACCTTCGGAGTCCCGTCGATCGCACCGACCCGGTCGAGCTCGACGAACCCCTTGCGGACGCCGGCGACGACCTCGCCGGACCCGGTCGGGACGACGACGACGTCGGGGGCGTCACCGAGGTCCGCGACGAGCTCGAACGCGACGGTCTTGGCGCCCTCGTGGCGGTACGGGGTGACGAACTCCCCGAGGTCGGTGTAGTCGGTCTCCAACTGCTCGTCGACCGCTTCGGCCGCGTCCGGGAAGCGCCCGCCGACCACGCGCATCTCGCCGCCGTGGACGTTCGTCATCGCCTTGTTCGAGAACGCGCACCGCGAGGGGACGAACGCGTACGAGCGCAGGTCCGCCCGGCCCGCGTACGCCGCCATCGACTGGCCGGCGTTTCCGGGGCTCGCGCAGACGAGCGGCTCGACGTCGGCGCCGTCCGCGACCCGTCCCGCCACCGCGGTCATCGCGAGCGAGAGACCGCGGTCGAGGACGGTCCCGGTGGGGTTCCGGCCCTCGTCTTTGACGTACACCGATGCCACGTCGAGCTCGTCGGCGAGGCGGTCGGTGGCCACGAGCGGCGTCCCGCCCTCGCCGGCGGTGAGCGCGTCCGCGGCCGGGAACGGGAGCAGCGCGTCGAAGCGCCAGTGGCCGCTGGCGGTCGCGGGCGCCGCGCGAGCGTCCCCGCTCCCGCCGCGAGCCGCCGGGTCGAACAGGTCGTCCGGGTCGACCGCGTCGTAGTCGTAGGTCGGGTCGAGCCCCCGCGCCCGCTCGTCGTCGTCGATCGCCGCCGCGTCGGCGGTCTCGTGAACGCGTCCCGACGCCCGACTCTTCAGCCCGCGAAACGCCGGCGTGGTCTCGGTCGTCTCCATACCGAACCGTGTGGCGGCGGCGACTAATCGCTTCGCACTCGGACGCGAGTCGCGGGAGGATGGACCGCCGGCGGTGCGGCGGCGCGCGCCTTCGAGCGGCCGCCCTCGGCGGCCGCGAGACAGCGCGTGCGAGGGAGTCGGTGGTCCGGAGCAACGCGGAGGACCACCGACGAGGCTGGGGAGGCGTGAGGCTGCGGTGCCGTGCGGGGCGGGACTCGAAGGGGCAGCCGGGAGGCGGGCGCAGGCGTTCACGAGAGCGAAAGCGACTCGTATCGACTCGCCGCCGCTTATAATCCCGCGACCCGAAACCGCACCTATGAACGGAGACGCCACGGTCGTCGGCGGCGGGCTGGCGGGGCTCGTCGCGGCGACGCGGCTCGCCGAGGCGGGCGCGGACGTGACGCTGTACGAGCGACGGCCCGAGGTCGGCGGCCGGGTACGCACGGAGACGGTCGACGGGTTCACCCTCGACCGCGGCTTCCAGGTCCTCTTCTCGGGCTACCCCGCCGTCGAGCGCGAACTGGGCGCCGACGGGCTCGACGACCTCGACCTGCGGACGTTCGTGCCCGGCGCGACGATCTGCCGACCGGGCTCGCGCTCGACCCTCGGTGACCCGCTCCGGGACCCGCGCGCCGCGCTCCCCTCGCTCCTGAACGACGAGGTCTCCCTCTCTGACAAGCTCCGGACGCTCGCGCTCCGGTACGACCTCGCGAACTGCGACGCGGACGAGTTCTTCGCCGGCCCGGACGCGCCGATCCGCGAGTACCTTCGCGACTGGGGATTCGCCGAGGACTACGTCGAGAACTTCGTGGAGCCCTTTTACGGCGGGATCACTCTCGATCGCACCCTCTCGACCTCGAAGCACGTCTTCGAGTACACGTTCCGCGCGATGGGGCGCGGCTCCATCGGCGTCCCCGCCGAAGGGATGGCCGCGCTCCCCGCCGCGCTCGCCGACCGCGCCCGCGAGGCGGGCGTGACGATCGAGACCGGCGAGGACGTCGAATCGGTCCGGATCGCGGGCGGCGGGCGGATCCCCTTCCGGTCCGGCTCCGCCGACGGCGACGGCGCGACCGTCGAACTCGCGGACGGCGCGACCCGCGAGACGGACGCGGTCGTCGTCGCGACCTCGCCGCCTGAGGCCCGGCGGCTCACGGGCGTCGAGTCGGTTCCCACGGAGGGCGTCCCGAACGTCACCGGCTGGTACGCGCTCCCCGCGGGGGAGTCGTTCGAGACCGGCGAGCGCATCCTGCTCAACGCCGCGAGCGAGTCCCCGAACGCCGTCGTGCCGATGTCCGAGGTCGCGCCCGAGTACGCGCCGGACGGCCGCGCGCTGCTCGCGGCGACGTTCCTCGGCGAGGACGCGCTGGACCGGCCCGACGAAGACCTCCGCGACGACGTCCGCGACGCCCTCGACGCGTGGTTCCCCGAACGCGACTTCTCCGGGCTGGAGACGCTCGACATCCACCGGATCCGGTTCGCGCAGTTCGCACAGCCGCCGGGCGTCCACGCCGACCTCCCGGATCCCGACGACCCGGAGGGACCAGTGGCGCTCGCCGGCGACTACACGGAGTGGTCGTCGATCCAGGGCGCGTTAGAGAGCGGGCGGAAGGCGGCCGCGGCGGCGGCGGAGTATTTATAACCGATCGTCGTCGCGCCCGGACTCCCAGTCCGACTTCGACTCGCGTCGCATGCGATCGAGGTCGACGTCTCGGTCGCGAAGAACTCGCTTGATCGCACGGAGGCGGTCCATCGGATCCATCGTCTAAGTACGTCTACTCGTTTCCAGTTAGTTATTCTTCCCGCAGAAACGCCTCCTTCCCGTGCTCTTCCACGGCCGCGAGCAGTTCGTCGCGCTGGCGGCGGACCTCGGGCGGGAACTCGGCGTACGCGTGCTCGAACATGTCGGCGGGGTCGGGCTCGACCGACTCCGCGAAATCGATCGCGTCGGCGACGACGTCGTCGGCCTCGTCGTGAACCGCCGCGACGCCCTCGTCGTCGATCCGGCCCGTCTCGCGGAGGAACGCCTCCATCCGGTCGAGGGGGTCGAGCGCGCGCCACGGCTCCACGTCGTCGGGATCGCGGTAGGCGCTCGGGTCGTCCGCGGTCGTGTGCGCGCCGAACCGGTACTCGACGAACTCGACGAGGCTCGGACGGGGGGCGTCGTCGGTCTCGGACGGGTCGGGGACGGCGTCCGACTCGGCGCCGCCTCGCGCCCGCTCCGCAGCCTCTCGGGTGACCGCGTAGCTCGCGAGGGGGTCCATCCCGTCGACGCGGACGCCGTCGAAGCCGTAGGCGGTCGCCTTCCGCGCGAACGTGTCGCTCGCGGTCTGGCGGGATTCGGGGATCGAGATGGCCCAGCCGTTGTTGTGACAGCAGAACAACGTCGGCGTGTCGAACACGCCCGCGAAGTTCATCGCCTCGTGGAAGTCGCCCTCGCTGGTCGCGCCGTCGCCGAAGTGCGCGGCGACGACGCGGTCCTCGTCGCGGTAGTCGAACGCCCACGCGGCGCCGACCGCGTGCGGGAGGTGCGCCGCGATCCCGATGTTGAGCGGGAAGACATTGCCGTCGGCGATCGCCTCCGTCCCGGACTCGTGACCCATCCAGTACGGGAGGTACTCCGAGAGGAGGTCGCGGACGACGACCGCGCCGTGTTCGCGGTACTGGTAGCTGATCAGGTCCCGGTCCGCGAGCGCGTGCGTCGAGCCGACCGCGGACCCCTCCTGGCCCGCGCAGGGCGCGTACGTCCCGATCCGTCCCTGCCGCTGGAGGCTCACCGCGCGTTCGTCGAACCGGCGCGTGACGACGAGGTCCCGGTAGATCGCGCGGAACTCCTCGTCGGAGAGGTCCGGGACCGTCGCGTCCGGCAGGGGGCTGCCGTCCGGCCCGAGCACGCGGTAGAGGTCCTCGCCGGCGAGGGGGTCGGTCGCGTCGTCGCGGCCGGGCGCGCCCGCGTCGCCGCCGTTCTCGTTCATGAGCGATTGGTGTGGGCCGCGGTCACAAGGAGTTAGCGGTCGCGCCGGCGTCCGAGCCCGCTCGGCTCCGGCGGCGGAGGAAGGTTATCGGGGGGCCGATCAGCGCGCCGGCGGCCGTCGTCAGTCCGATCACGAGGCCGACGAGGATCGGGGTGGGCCCCGCGACGAGCAGGTCGACGCTCCAGACGACGAGGAACCACGCGATCCAGCAGAGGCCGGTGCCGAGCGCCGTGAGCGCTCCGAACGCGACGCCGGCCGGGTACGTGTACGTCGCGCGGCGCTCGACGAGCAGCCACCAGACCGCGGTGCCGACGAGGAGCGCCGGCACCGCGAGGAGCGGGACCGGGAACGACGGCGAGAGGCCGACAACCTCGGCGAAGAGGCCGAGGACGGTCGAGAGCAGGCCGGCGGTGACCGCGCCGCAGGCGAACGCGTAGCCGCCGGCGAACAGCGCCCACCGCTCCGGGGACGAGAGCCCCAACTCGGGCGGGAGGTATCGATCCATACCCGGAAGTCACGAACGCGGGATAAAGGCTTTCCCGTGAATGAAACGCCGGTTTGCGTCTCCGATCACTCACCGACCACCCGGAACGCGCGACGGGGGATCCGCCGGTGACGGACCCTCGGATCGTTGTGAAGCGGGCTCTGCGGTCCGCGGTCCGCTGATTCGGGACGAACACCGAAACCCTCCCGTGAGCCGGGCCACGGTTCGTCGGTCGGAGGCCCGTCAGGGGGGTGGAGACCCGTCAGGGCGTGATGACGGCGCGCCCGTCGATCTCGCGGTGTTCGAGCTTCTCGGCGACCGTGTTGATCTCGCCGAGGTCGTAGCGGCTGGTGTGGAGGTCGACGTCGCCCTGCTCGACGAGCGCGACGAGCTCCTGGAGCTCGGCGTACCGGCCGACGATGTTGCCGACGAAGGAGAACTCGCCGTTCACCAGCGCCTGCGACGGCTCGTGGACGTGGCCGCCGTAGCCGATGATGTGGTGGTCGCCGCCGGCGGCGGTGATCTCGGGGGCGTACGAGGTCGTCACGTCCTCGCCGACGAAGTCGAGCACCTGCGCCGCGCCGGTGCCGTCCGTTATCCCCTCGATCTCGGCCGCGACGTCCTCCTCGCCCGGATTTATCAGGTGGTCGGCGCCGTACCCCTCCGCCAGGTTGAGCGCCGACTCCTTCAGATCGACCGCGGTGATCCGGGCCGCGCTCATCGCGTCGAGGCACTGGAGGCCGATGTGGCCGAGGCCGCCGACGCCGATGACGACGGCGTGGTCGCCCGGGTTCAGGTCGGCGACCGCCTTCTTCGCGGCGTGGTACGCGGTGATCCCGGCGTCGGCGTGAGGCGCGATGTCGATCGGCTCGACGCCCGACGGGAGCGGGATCACCGAGCGCTCGCTGGTGTGGAGGTACTCGGCGAAGCCGCCGTCGGTGGTGAGCCCGTTGAACGCGTCGTTCTCGCAGTACATCGTCTCGCCGAGCCGGCACGGGCGACACGTCCCGCAGGTCTGGACCGGGTGGCAGATCACCGGGTCGCCCGGCGAGACCAGGTCGACGTTATCCCCCGTCTCGACGACGGTACCGGCGTTCTCGTGGCCCAAGGTCAAGGGGAGCTCCTGCGGGACGTACTCGGTCCACATCCCCTCGATGATGTGGTTGTCCGTCTGGCACCACCCCGCGCCCTCGACCTCGACGATCACGTCGTCCGGCCCCGTCGCCGCCGGTCGGTCGACCTCGTCGATGCTGAGCCCCTCGCTCATGTCGTCGGTGTACTCGTGGAGTCTGGCAGCTTGCATGTGACGTACTCTCTCGCAGCCTATGTCATAAACGTTCGTTCTGGTGTCAGTAGCGAGGTAAACGGGAAACGAACAGGTAATTTACCTGAACGATCCTTATAGTTATATGTAAACACGTCACAGAGTAACTCGTATGTACGAGATGGACGGCGAGGAGATCTTCGTCATCGACGGCCACGTTCACCTGTGGGACGCGCGGGAGGAGAACATCATCCACGAGGGGGGCGAACAGTTCCTCCAGTGCTTCTACGACTACCACACCGGGTTCACCCCGGAGGAGGAGCAGTGGGACATCGACACCTATCGGCACTACGGCGCCGACAAGATGACCGAGGACCTGTTCGGCAACGCGGCCGCCGACATGGCGATCTTCCAGCCCACGTACCTCGACGACTTCTACGACGAGGGGTTCAACACGACAGAGCAGAACGCCGAGCTCGCCGAGGAGTATCCGGAGCGGTTCGTGTTGAACGGGAGCTTCGACCCGCGCGACGGGGAGGAGGGTCTGCGCTACCTCGAACACCTCAAAGCGGAGTACGACATCCCCGGCGTGAAGCTGTACACCGCCGAGTGGCGCGGCGAGTCGAAGGGGTGGCGCCTCGACAGCGACGAGGCCTTCGAGTTCCTCGAGAAGTGCGCCGACCTCGGCATCGAGAACATCAACGCCCACAAGGGGCCGACGATCCGCCCGCTCAACCGCGACGCGTTCGACGTGAAGGACATCGACGACGCCGCCTCGTCGTTCCCGGAGCTCAACTTCATCGTCAACCACGTCGGGCTCCCGCGGCTCGACGACTTCTGCTGGATCGCCGCCCAGGAGCCGAACGTGTACGGCGGGCTCGCGGTCGCCTCCGCGATGTCGACGAACCGCCCGCGGAAGTTCGGCGAGATCATGGGCGAACTGCTCTACTGGCTCGGCGAGGACCGCGTCCTGTTCGGCTCCGACTACGCGCTGTGGAACCCCGACTGGCTCGTCGAGCAGGTGCTGAACGCGGAGCTCACGGACGAGCAGCGAGACGAGTACGGGGTCGAACTCGACGTGGAGACGATGAAGAAGGTCATGGGCGAGAACGCCGCGGAGCTGTACGACATCGACATCGAGGAGAAGAAGCGCCAGTTCCGCGACGACGAGGTCACCGAGCGGTTCGATCTCGAGTCCCACTACGGCGGCGACGCGGGGGCCGCGGCGGACTGATGTCGGGGAGCAGCGCAGGCCCGACGAGCGGTCCCGGCGGCGACGCCGCGAGCGACATGACCGGCGACGCCGGCGACTCGACGGACGACCCGAGCGGAGATCCGGACGGAACGTCGACGGTCAGGGACCGACTGGACCGCGTCGAGGACCCGGAGCTCGCCCGCTCGATCGTCGAACTCGACTACGTCGACGCGATCGAGGTCGACGGCGACCGCGTCGAGGTCCGATTCACGCTTCCGACCGCGTGGTGTTCGCCCGCGTTCGCGTGGATGATGGCCACCGACGCCCGCGACGAGGTCGAGGCGCTCGACTGGGTGCGGGAGGCCCGGATCGAGCTGTGCGACCACATGCACGGCGAGGAGATCACGACCGGCGTGAACGCGCGCGACACCTTCGGGGAGACGTTCCCGGACGCGGACGGCGGCGTGGCGGCGGTGCGTGCGGCCATCGCCGACAAGGCTCGGGTCTCGACGCAGCGCGAGGCGGTCAGCGAGCTGCTCGACGCCGGCGTCGACCCCGAACAGGTCGTCGCCCTCGAACGCTCGGAGGTCGAGGTCGCCGGCGACGAGGCGCACGTCTCGCTCGACGGCCTCGCGGTCGTCGTCGACGCCGAACCGGTCGCCGACTACCTCGACCGCGTCGAGACGAGCGGCCACGTGACGGAGCCCGACGACACGCTGTTCCTGACGCCGGAGGGCGACCCGATCCCGGCCGAGCGACTCGACGTGGTCCAGAAGCGCTCCCGGCTGGCGAGCGTGAACATGGGCGGACAGGGCGCCGTCTGCGACGCGCTTCACCGGGCGCGCCACGGGCCCGACGGCCCGGACGGGTCCGGCGCGTCGTACGTCGACCAGTCGGGCGACGGTCCCTCGGCGTACGACGGCGACGTCGACGAGTTCACCTCGACGTGGACGCTCGGCAGCAACGACTGACTCGCGGTCGGCCCCCCGCCTCGTCCGCTGTCGCGTTCCGCGCCCTCGGTCTCGTTCCTCTCCCTCCGTCGCGGTTTCCCGCCTCAGCGGATCGGTCCGAGTCCGCTGAGCCCCCCGCCGCCTTCCGACCGGCCGTCCGTCTCTGGCTCGCCGTGCCCCTCCCTCTCCAGTCCGTGTCGACCGCTCGCGGCCCACTCGTCGCGGTCCCAGCCGCACGCCGGACACTCGCTTTCCCCCCAGTCGAACGGCTCGCCGCAGCCGAGACAGGCGTTTTCCGTGTTCATGGGTCACAGTACTCACGAGAGGGCAAAAGCGTTCACAACAGCTCGCGAAACCGTCCGAGCGGCGGGAACCGTAGCGACTCCTCGCGGTCGGGATCGTACACCACCGGGGCGAGGGCGGCGGCGTCGGAGAGGAGCGGGGAGTCGAGTCCCGCCGTCGTCGCGTCGTTGACGGTCACGCCCGGGGCGAGTCGGGTGAACGCGGGGAGCACGAGGAGGTCGGCGTCGCGGTACGTCCCGTCGCCGCGGAGGAAACAGGGGCGCCTGTCGCCCTCGATCTCGATCGTCGGGTGGACGTGACCGATCACGTATCGGTCCGCCGCCGTCGCGGGCGCCTCGTGACCGTGACAGACGACGGTGCGGTGCGCGCCCGGGTCGCCGTCGGTCGCGTCGTCACCCACCCGCGTCCCCTCGGTGTCCCGATCGCGTTCCGCGCCGAGGACCAATTCGTCGCGGATCGGCCCGTCCCACGCGTTCGCGAGCGCGGCGTCGTGGTTCCCGGCGACGAGTTCGAGGGCGGCGCCGTTCGCCTCGCAGACGTCGCGGAGCGCGTTCAGGGTCTCGCGGCTCCGGCCGGTGACTCGGTCGAAGGTGTGTATCGCGTCGCCGGCGACGACGACCGTCGCCGGGTCGAACCGATCGAGGAGCGCGCCGAGGCGGTCGCGGAGGTCCGCACGCTCGCCGAGCGGGAGGGAGACGGCGGAGGCCTCGTCGCGGCCGACGTGGAGGTCGGCGACGACGAGCGCGTCGGGTCCGGCGAGGTGTATCGCGCGCTCCGCGAACGCGACGCCGCCGTCGGGGGCGGGGTCGACGTCGGGATCGGTCACCGTCCGAACCCGGGCGACCGCTCCCCGCGTCGGCCCGCGTCGGGGTCGCCGGACCCCTCGGTGCGGTCCGCGTCCCGGCCGCCGGAACGGCCCCGCCCCCCGGCGTTTGCTCCGCCGTCGGCGTGGTTGCGGGCGGTCGCGTACGCCTCTCGGACGCGTCGGAACGACTCCTCGTCGCCGCCTTGGTCCGGGTGGGTCTCCTTGGCGCGCTCGCGGTAGGCGCCCTTCACGGCGTCGAGGTCGGCGTCGCGGTCGAGGCCGAGTTCGTCGAAGGCGACGCCCACGGGGTCGGCCCCGCCGCCGGGACCGCGGGGCGTCGACCGCCCGACGGATCGGTCACCGCCGAACCGGTCGCTCCCGAATCGACCGCCGTTGAACGGGCCGGAATCTGAGCGATCGGCGCCCGAGTCGTTCGGGCTCGCCCAGTCGGGTTCGTCGACGTCGAAGGGGAGGCGACGACCGAGTCCGCGCCCCGGCATCTCGTGTTCACAGAGGACGGTGTAGACGCCCTCGCCCTCCAGCCGGAAGTAGTCGTGCGCGTCGAAGGTGATCGCGACGCCGCGGTCGGGGAGGTAGAACGGGACGGCGACGTCGTCGAACGCGTGGTCCTCGTCGAAGCGCTCGCCCGCGGCGTTCAGGTACGACCGGATCTCGCGACGGCGACGCTCGTCGCCGGCGGCGCCGCGGCGGCCGGTCTCCGCGGCGCGGGGCGGCGCGAACCGGTCCCCGAGGTAAAAGGCGAGCGCGACCACCCCGGTGGCGGCGGTCCCGAGGGCGATCCCCCAAAGGACCCACGGCGGCAACAGTCCGATCAGGTCGGCGGGCACACCCGCGGTAACGGCTCCGCGGTAATCAACCTCCCGCCGGCGTGTGGGCTACGGGGCACCGGGCGCTGCGGATCGTCGGCGGGACAGTCCCGCTCGTCCCGAGCGACTCAGATCATCTCCTTCGCCTCGAGCCCGTCGAGGATGTCGTCGACGAGGGCCTCGGCGGAGTCGTAGGGGAACTCCTGTTCGCTGCCGAGCTTCGCCGCCAGCTCCATGGCGGTGAGGCTCACGTCGCCGGCCTCGAACTTCGTCGCCGGACCGTCGGGCAGCGCCGGAACGAGGTCCATCTGGTTCTCGACGGGGAAATCTGCGCCGCCGAACGCGTCCAAGAACTGTTCGCGGAGTTCCGCTCTCACGTCGCTCATACACGTTTCATCCCGAGAGCGACCGCAAAAGGGTTCCGAAACAACGCTGAACTCGTTTAGCGTTGAACGGAGCCGCGGGACCACCGATCTCGATGACACGAATACGGCGTTCGGAGACCGGTTCGGTGGAACCCGCCGACGCGTCGATGCTCACCGGTTTGGTGGAACCCGCCGACGCGTCGACGCTCACCGGTTTGGTGGAACCCGCCGACGCGTCGCCGCTCACCGGTTCAGTGGAACCCGCCGACGCGTCGACGCTCCGACGACGCGTCTTCGGCTATGACGCTACTTATTTTACGGGGGTGCGTGTACCGTTCGATAATGGTCGAGACCGTTCTCGTAGTCGGCGTTATCGCGGCTATCTTCGTCGGATTCAATATCGGCGGCTCGTCGACGGGAATCGCGTGGGGGCCGCCCGTGGGGGCCGACATCATCAGGAAGACGACCGCCGCGGGGCTCATGACGTTCTTCGTGTTCCTCGGCGGGTGGACGGTGGGACGGAACGTCATGGACACGCTGAGCGAGGGCATCATCACCACGGAACTCGGGCTCTCGGCGGGCGTCGCCATCCTCTTTTTCATCGGACTGGGTATCCTCGTCGCCAACATCTTCGGCGTCCCCGTGCCGACCTCGATGACGACCGTCGGCGCGATAGCCGGGCTCGGACTGGCGACTGAGACGCTCAACTACGAGACCATGTCCGGCATCATTTCGTGGTGGATCGTGACGCCGATCATCGGATTCTGGGTCGGCGGCGTCGTCGGACGCTACCTGTACCCCGAGGTGAACCGACGGGTGGAGATCGACAAGTCGGACGGTCCGCTACTGGTCTTCGACCGGAGCGGAGGAGTTCCGAAACCGGAGTTCGGTCCGAACACGACGTGGTCGGAGCTCCTCAGCACGGTGGTCGTGATCCTTATCGGCTGTTACATGTCGTTCAGCGCCGGGGCGAGCAACGTCCCGAACGCCGCCGCACCGCTGGTCAGCGGCGTCGGCGGACTCCCCGACGACACCGCGATTATCATCGCCACGCTCGCTATCGGCGTCGGCGGCTTCACGATCGCTCGCCGGACGATGGAATCGGTCGGCGGGGAACTGAGCGACATTCCGCTGCTTGCGGCCCTGTTCGTTATGCTCACCGCGTCGACGATCACGACGGCGCTTTCCGCGATCGGCATCCCGATCAGCCTCGTGATGGCGACGGTCATGACGATCGTCGGGATCGGCTGGGGCCGCGCGACCCGTCCCGTCACCGTCCGCGAGGCCGTCACTCGGGACACGGGGGAATCCGAGATCGTTCCCGGCGCGATCACCGCCGAAGAGATGGCGGGGAAACCAGCCGCACCGATCGGGGAAAATGAGCCCGACGAGGTGCTCGAAGCGGGAGACCTGTTCAACCCCCGGGCGATAATGAAGTACGTCTCGATGTGGATCATCGGCCCGTCCGTCTCGACGATTCTGGCCTACGGGTTCTTCCGCCTCGTCCCCGGGATCGCCTGACGACGGAACGTCCGTAGCCGGACGGCGTCCTCGAAAGTCGTCCCGCGAACTCCCGATCCGAGCGGCGTACCGGATCCTGCGGAATTTAGTCGGTGGCGCGGTCACCACGTGGTATGCCACGCGAGTTCGACTTCGAGTTCGACCTGCTCCGAGAGCTGACCGAGGCCCGCGGTGTCCCCGGCTACGAGGACGACGTCCGCGAGATCGTCCGCCACGAGTTCGCAGACCGCGTCGACCGCGTCCGGAGCGACGCGATGGGCAACGTCGTCGGGACGATCGAGGGCGACTCCGACTACTCCGTCGCCGTCGCGGCCCACATGGACGAGATCGGCTTCATGGTCCGCCACGTCACCGACGAGGGGTTCGTTCAGGTCGACCCCCTCGGCGGCTTCGACGCCCGGGTGCTTCGCGCGCAGCGCGTCACCGTCCACGGCGACGAGGACCTGACCGGGGTCATCGGTTCGGTCCCGCCGCACACGCTCACGGAGGAACAGCAGGAGAAAGCCGACGAGGTGAAAGACGTCTTCATCGACCTCGGGCGCGACGCGGAGACGGTCGCGGACCTGGTGAGCGTCGGCGACCTCGTCACCCTCGACCAGACCACGACGCGCATGGGCGACCGCGTCACGGGGAAGGCGCTCGACGACCGGATCTGCCTGTTCGCGATGCTGGAGGCCGCCCGCCGGATTGAGGATCCGGACGTGACGGTCCACTTCGCGGCGACGGTCCAGGAGGAGGTCGGCCTGCGGGGGGCGCGGGCGCTCGGCGTCGACGTCGACCCCGACCTGGCCGTCGCCTTGGACGTGACCGTCGCCAACGACGTGCCGCAGATCGGCAGCCCGGCCGACGCCGTCACCGAACTGGGCGAGGGGACCGCGGTGAAGCTGAAGGACTCCTCGGTGATCACCAGCCCGAAGGTCCACGGTCGGCTCACCGAGGTGGCCGAGGAGGAGGGGATCGACCACCAACACGAGGTGTTGCCGGCGGGCGGCACCGACACCGCGGGGTTCCAGACCGGGGCGGGCGCCAAGCCCGTCGGGGCCATCTCGATCCCGACGCGATACCTCCACACCGTCACCGAGACCGCCGACGGCGGCGACGTCGAAGCGACGATCGACCTGCTGACGGCCTTCTTGGAGTCCGAAACGGGCGAACACGACTACACGCTCTGAACGAGATTTCCCGCTGATCGGTGTCAGTCGTCGCCGGGGACGGTCGGTCCCGGATCCCGGCCGGCGCGGTGGGCCCGCCGCGCCTGCCACGCGAAGCCGGTGGTCGCGAACGCGATGAACCCGGCCGCCAGCAGGAACCCCGTCTCGGTGGTCGTCACGTCCATCGTGGTCCCGACCAGCACGGGACCGACGACCTGGCCGACCTTCCACGAGACGGAGCGCAGGCTCATCGCGCTGGCGACGGAGTCGTACGCCTCGCCCTCGCTGACGAACAGCGACATGCTCGCCGGCAGCCGGATCGAGTCGGCGATCCCGAGCAGCGAGTAGGCGGCGAACAGCGCGAAGAAGGCCCCGCCGAGCGTCTGGAAGCCCCCGAGGTACGAGACGGTGACCGGCGAGAGCGTGCCCTCGAAGTACGCCGCGAGGGGGATGATCGCGGTCCCGACGCCGTAGAGGAGCGCACCGACCGCGACGAACGGGTACGTGCGCTCGTAGCGGTCGGTGAGGTCGCCGACGAACCCCTGCGTGAGCGCCTTCGTCGCCTTCCCGCCGGCCATGATCCAGCCGATGGCGAACGCGGAGATGTCGAACGACGTCCGCGCGTAGATGGGGAGGAAGATGATCACCGCCATCTTCCCGACGCTGAACGTGAACCGGAAGAAGACCAGCGCGCGCAGCATCGGGAGCCCGAGCAGCGACCGGAACGTCTCCAGGCCGCCCGCGTCATCGGGGTCCTTCCGGCCGCCGGGGTTGTCGCGGAGGAACGCGAACACCAGGACGAACGCGGCGAGCGTGACGAGCGTCAAGACGAGGTACGTCTCCGCGAACCCGTAGGCGTACAGGAGGTAGCCGCCGACGAGGTCGCCCGCGAGCGACGAGACGGAGGCGAACTGGTTGTACGAGCCCAGCCACCGCCCCTGTTCGTCGTCCGGGCTGATCTCGCCGATCACGGTCGCGCCCGTGATCCAGAGGACGCTCGCGCCGAGCCCCTGAACCATCCGCACGAGGATGACGTGGACCGAGCTGTCGACCAAGGCGAAGCCGACGAAGACGGCGACGTTGATCAGGAAGCCGCCGAGCAGCCACCGCTTCGCGTTGCCGGTGTCGACCTTCCGCCCCAGCGGGAGGACGATGACCAGTTGAACGACCGCGAACGCGGTGCCGAACAGCCCCTCGATGAACCCCGTGGTGCCGAAGAGGTCCGCGTACAGCGCGAGGGCGATGAGGATCGTCGAGTACGCCTGACTGCGCGCGAACGCGGTCCCGGCGAGCGCCGCGAACTCCCGGTCCCCGAGCAGCCGTACCGAGTTGCCGAACTGGGCCACGGTCGTCTCCGATCGGGGCAACGACGGCCCGAGAAAAAAGCGCCGTCGATCCGGCGGTCCGCGTGGGGTTATCGTTTCAGGCGGTCGATATTCGGGTCGGACTGTCCGCGTGAGCCACCGACGGCGGAGACGCCGCTGCTGACTCCGATCGGCGGCGAGAACTCGCGGGGAAGACTCGCGTCGCGGTCGAAGAGACGATCCGCCGCGCGGATCCGACGCGTATCGCGCGAATCCCGGCTGGGATAACGAAAAATGCGTACTTTTTTCACGAGATGTAACTATATTCGGCTATCGTGGGTACGCGTCGGCGACAGTATCTGCGGGCACTCGGCCTCGGTGGCGCCGTCTCGGTGGCCGGCTGTGCGAATCGGACCGAGGAGACCCGACCACGCCTCGGCTCGTTGACGCTCGCCACCGCCACGACCGCGTACGACAGCGGTGTACTAGCCGTCCTCAACCGAGCGTACACCGGCCGGTTCGGGTCGGGGGTCGACGCGGTGGCGCGCGGAACGGGCGCGTCGCTCCGTACCGCCCGGGACGGCGACTGCGACGTCGTCCTCGTCCACGCCCGCCCGCTGGAAGACGAGTTCCTCAGGGAGGGGTACGGGATCAATCGGCGCAGCGTGATGGTCAACGACTTCCTCGTCGTCGGTCCGCCCGACGATCCGGCCGACGTCGCCGGAAGGGGCCCCGTGTCGGCGTTTCGAGCGATTTCGGAGGCGGAAGCGACGTTCCTGTCGCGGGGCGACCGGTCGGGGACGCACGTTCGAGAGCTCCGGATATGGGAGGCGGCGGGCGTCAGTCCCGGCGGCGAGTGGTACCTCGAAACCGGCCAGGGGATGGGTGATACGCTCGTCGCGGCCCGGCAGTCGAACGCCTACACCCTCGTCGACCGCGGCACGTTCCTCGCCGTCGGCGGCGACGGCGGCCTGACGCGGCACGTCGACTTCGGGATCGACGACCCGCCGCCGCTGCTCCGAAACGAGTACGCGGTCATCCCGGTCAACCCCACCCGACACGACGTTTCGTACCCGCTCGCGATGTCCTACGTCGGGTACCTCACCGGCCCGGGACAGTCGGAGATCGAGGCGTTCCGGGTCGACGGGGAGCGGGCGTTCCGGCCGCTCGCCCGCTCGGCCGACCCCGAGTTCGACCAGTACGTGCCGAGCGACTGGCGGGAGTAGCGGCGCGAGCGCGGCGACGCACCGAACGGTCGGCGGGCTTCCGCCCGCCGAGATCAGTCGTGCCGGAAGCAGCGCGACCCGGTGAACGCCATCGCCATGTCGCGCTCGTCGGCCGCGGCGATCACCTCCTCGTCGTTGACGGAGCCGCCGGGCTGGATCACGGCCTCGATGCCGGCGTCGGCCGCCTCCTCGATCGCGTCCGGGAAGGGGAAGAAGGCGTCCGAGGCCATCACGGCGCCCTCGGCGGACTTGCCCTCGGCGTCCTTCTCGGCTTTCATCGCCGCGAGCGTCACGGCGTCGACGCGGGACACCTGTCCCATCCCGACGCCGACCGTCTCGGTGCCGGTCGCGAAGAGGATACCGTTCGACTTCACGTGTTTGAGCGTCTGCCACGCGAACAGCATCGTCTCGACCTGCCCGTCGGTCGGCTCGCGCTCGGTGACGAACTCGAGGTCGTCGGCGGTCGGTGACTGCCGGTCGCGCTCCTGGACGAGGCGGCCGCCAACGATGGGTTTCTCGGTGAACCGCTCGGAGAAGCGGTCCTCGCCCTCGCCGAGCGGGCCCACGTCGAGCACGCGGAGGTTCTTCTTCTCGCGGAGCACGTCGAGCGCGCTGTCGGTGTAGCCGGGCGCGACGACGACCTCTTTGAACGAGTCCGCGACCGCGGTGGCGGTGTCGGCGTCGCACTCCCGGTTCAGGGCGACGATGCCGCCGAACGCCGACTTCGCGTCGGTCCGCAGCGCGCGGTCGTACGCGTCCGCCAGGTCCGAGCCGACCGCGCAGCCCGCGGGGTTCGTGTGCTTGATCACCGCGGCCGCGGGGTCGTCGAACTCCTTGACGAGGTCGAGGGCGGCGTCGGCGTCGTTGTAGTTGTTGTACCCCATCCCCTTCGCGCCGGGGTTGCGCTGGTCGGCCTCGACGACGCTCGCCTCCTCGCAGCCGTCGTCGACGTACAGCGCGGCGTCCTGATGCGGGTTCTCGCCGTAGCGCAGCGAGGCGGTCCGCTCCTCCGAGACGAAGCGCCGCTCGGGGAAGTCGCCGCCCACGTCGCCCTCGACCGCGACGTCGACGGGCTCGCCGTCGGCGTTCCGCTCGACCGTCACGCGGTCCTCGGCGAACCAGCGGACCGCTCGCGGGTACGCCGTGAACTCCGCCTCGCGGAGGACGCGCGCCTTCAGCGAGTCGGTGTCGTCGTCCTCGTACACCGGGATCGGCTCCTGGGTGACGACCGGCCCCGCGTCGACCTCCTCGGTGACGACGTGGACCGTACAGCCGGTCGTCCGGACGCCCGCGTCGAGCACCTGCTCGTGGGCGTCCGTGCCGGGGAACGACGGGAGCAGCGAGGGGTGGACGTTCAGCGTCGTCGGGACGGCGTCGAGGAACTCGTCGGTCAGCACCCGCATGTAGCCGTCCAGACAGACCAGGTCGACATCGTAGTCCGACAGGCGCTCGACGATCCGGCGCTCGTGCGACTCGCGCGACTCGCCCTCGTCGCGCTCGACGACCTCGGTCGGGATCCGGCGCTCGGTCGCGGCCCCCAACACGGGCGCCTGCTCGCGGTTCGTCAGGACGACCGACAGCGCCGCGCCGCCCGGCGCGGCGTCGGCGATGTGTCTGAGGTTCCGTCCCCGGTTGCTCGCGAGTCCCGCGATCTTCATGTCCGAACCCTCCGACCGATCGGGTATATCGATTGCGGTCCGCGCCGCAGTCCTGTCCACGTTCACGGATCGGAACGGGGTATCGTCGCGGCGCGAGGACGCCACAGATCCACGTCCGTGCGTCGATCCATCGACACGCTTTTGCTGGCTCCGGGGGCAGTCGCGGACATGACCGACGACTTCGAACCGACGGCGGACGACGCCATCCCGGGGCTCTCTCGGTCGGACCCGCTCGCGGCCGTCTCGCCGCTCGACGGCCGGTACGCCGGTCGGACGGCGCCGCTGTCCCCGTACGCGAGCGAGGCCGCGCTGATGCGCGCGCGGACCCGCGTGGAGGTCGAGTACCTGCTCGCGCTGGGAGCGCTCGACGCGACGCCGATCGCGTTCGACGAGGCGACCGAAGCGGCGCTCCGCGGGGTTTACGAGGCGTTCGACGCCGAGGACGCGCGCCTGATCAAGGCGCTGGAGACCGAGGGCGCCGCGGGGTACGACGCGACCAACCACGACGTGAAGGCGGTCGAGTACTTCCTCCGCGTCCGGCTGGCGGAGTTCGCCGAGGACGGAGCGGACGGGGACGCCGCCGCCCCGCTCGACGACGCCGAGTCGCTGTTCCCGTGGATCCACTTCGGGCTCACCAGCGAGGACGTGAACAACCTCGCGCACCGGCTCCTCGTCAAGCGCGCGGTGAGCGAGGTGATCGTCCCCGCGGTCCGCGAGGTACGCGACGCGCTCGTCGAACTGGCGCACGAGTACCGCGACGCGCCGATGCTGGCGCGCACGCACGGCCAGCCCGCGACGCCGACGACCTTCGGGAAGGAGATGGCCGTCTACGCCGCGCGGCTCGGCCGCGCGCTGGGGCGGGTCGTCGTCGCGAACGAGGACCTCTCGGGGAAGCTCGCGGGCGCCTCGGGCACCTTCGCCGCCCACCGCGCGGCCTACCCCGACGTCGACTGGCGGGGGTTCTCCGCGTCGTTCGTGCGCGGCCTCGGCTTAGAACACACCGCGCTCGCGACGCAGGTCAACCCCTGCGACGACCTCGCGGCGCTGTTCGACGCCCTGCGGGGGGTCAACGACGTCCTCCTCGATTTAGACCTCGACGCGTGGCTGTACGTCTCCGACCGTTACCTCGGGCAGGAGGCCGTCGAGGGCGAGACCGGCTCGTCGACGATGCCGCATAAGGTCAATCCGATCGACTTCGAGAACAGCGAGGGGAACCTCTCGAAGGCGAACTCCGATCTCACCTTCCTCGCCGACTACGTGACGACCTCCCGGCTCCAGCGCGACCTCTCGGACTCCACCGTCAAGCGCAACGTCGGCGCCGCCCTCGCGCACTGCCTGATCGGCTACTCGAAGACCGCGGACGGGCTCGGGAAGGTCGTCCCGAACGAGACCGTCATGCGGGAGGAGCTGGACGCGACCCCCGAAGTCATCGGCGAGGCGGTCCAGACGATCCTGCGCCGCGAGGGCGACACGGAGGCCTACGAGCGCGTGAAGGCGCTCTCTCGCGGCCGGTCGGTGACGCTCGACGACTTCCGGGAGCTGTTCGACGACCTCGACGTCGACGACGCGGTGCGCGCGGAGCTGAAGGCGCTGAGCCCGACCGGCTACACCGGCTTCGCCGACGAACTCGTCGACGAGATCGACGAGTAGCGCCGGCGCGGGAGCGGCGGCGTGGGCGGCGTAGGCGACGGGCGGCCGGCGACGGCACAAGAGGTTTATCCCTCGACCGACGACTCGCGGCCGATGCCCTCCGAGAACGACGAGACCGAGTACTCGGTCTTCGACGACGAATCGAGCGACGAGCGGGACGGCGCGGGCGACGGCTCGGTCGAAGACGGCGACCCCGACGCCGGAGCCGACGACCGTCCCGCCTCGCTCGGCGGCGACGGCGACGACGGCTGCCCGAAGTGTGGCGGCACCGAGACGGAGACCGACGAGATCGCCACCAGCGGCACCGGGCTCACGAAGATGTTCGACGTCCAGAACCGGAAGTTCGTGGTGGTCTCCTGCGCCGAGTGCGGCTACTCCGAGCTGTACAAGGGGCAGTCGTCCGGCAACGCGATCGACTTCTTCCTCGCCTGAGTCGCCGGGGGAGCGACCGATTTTTGTCGGACGGCGAACCAGTCGCGGTATGGTCTCCCGCCGACCGCTCGCGAACCTCCCCGTCGTCGGCGTCGTCGCCGACGGCCGCACGTATCGCCGCCTCCTGTACCTCCTGGTCGCGGTCCCGCTGTGGGTCGTCTACTCGGGGGTCGCCTCGTTCGCGCTCGCGTTCGGGCTCGTCTTTTCGGTCGTCCTCGTGGGGATCGGGGTCCTGGCCGCCGCCGTCGTCGGCTCGCGGCCGGTCGCGGGCCTCGAACGGTGGTTGGCGAACCGCCTGCTCGGCACCGACCTCGTCGCGGCGGACGACATCCCCGCGGCCGCGAACGACGGTTCGACCGGCGCGATCGCGACCGTTCGCGCGTACCTCGCCGCGCCGTCGACGTGGCGCGGGCTCGGGTTCCTCTCGCTGAAGTTCTGGGTCACGCTGCTGGCGTTCGCGCCGCTCGCCGTCCTCGCGAGCGCGCTGTCCCTCGTCGCCGCGCCGGTCCGGTACCCCTACTCCCCGGAGTTCGGTGAACTGAACGGCGAACCGGTGGTGTGGACGGTCGACGCCGCGCCCGAGGCCGCCCTCGCGACGGGGCTCGGGGTCGTCGGCCTGCTCGTCGGGCTCCACCTGGCGAACCTGATCGCGGGCGGCGCTCGGCTGATGGCCGTCTCGCTGCTCGGCGGCGGAAAAGGAGACGGTGACAGCGACGCGAGCGGCCGGGCGGGCGAAAGCGAACCCGACCGTGAGCGCGTAACCGTCGACCGCGACCGCGACGGCAACACCGACGGCGACGGCGACCGCGACGGCAACGACAACAGCAACACCGACGGCGACCGCGACGACGAGTCCGGAGAGACTCCCGACTCGACCGCCGATAGCTTCGAGTTCGACGCGGACCCCGCCGACCCCGACGCGAGTCCCCGCGATCCCGAGGCGGACCCGGAGGACCGCAACTAAGCTCCCCGGAGCGCTTATTCGGCTCCGAGCGTCAGTGGGGGTATGGCGCCGACGCCCGTGAGCGCGGCCGTGGGGGCGCTGCTCGCGGCCGCGCTGCTGGGGGACGCGTTCGACCGGCGCGCGGTGGCGGTCGTCGTCGCGGCCGCGGTCCTCCCCTCCCTCGACGCGGCCGCGAGCCTCGTCGTGCCGGGCGCGACGAACGCCCTCCTCCACGCCGTCTGGCCACCCCTTCTCGTCGGCGGACTGCTACACTGGGACACGGCGCTGCGCGCGGAGTCGACCCTCCGCGATCGAGGCGGCCGGCGCGCGGTCAGGATCGCGTGGGTCGCGCTCGCGTCGTTCGTCGTCGCCGGGATCGGCGCGGCGCTGTTCGCCGGCGAGGGCGCGGCGCTTTTGTACCCGCTGGAGGACGCGCGCTACGTCGTCCGCGGGCGGCTCGTGTTCTCGACGCAGGAGGGAATCGTCCAGACGTTCCTCGCGCTCGGCGGCGACGGGTCGGGAGTCCTGCCGCTCCGGACCGCCGGCGGCGCGGTCGCCGACCCGGTCGCCTCGTGGGTGAACCCCGACGGCCGTCCCGGCCTCGATCCGGGCGCCGACCGCGAGTTCCGGTTCGTCGACGGCGGGTGGCAGCTGGTCGTCGTCGCCGCCGCGGCCGCGACGCTCGCGGTCCGGTTCGGCAGCCGCGGCGGGGACGCGGCGGACGGCTCGGAGGTGGCCCGCTAGATGCCCTCGACGGTCGTTCACGCCGGGTTCGCGCTGCTGCTCGCGGCCGGGCTGCTCGGGGCGTACTACGACCGGCGCGCGCTCGCCGTCCTGCTGGTCGTCCTCGTCCTCCCGGAGGCGGACAGCTTCCTCGGGGTGGTCATGGAGGGCGCACACCGCACCGTCGGCCACAACTTCGTGTTCCCCGCGGTCGCCGCCCTGGCGCTGTACTACGACACCCGCGTCCGGGAGCGGTCGTGGGTCCGCGAGCGGCTCTCACCGCGGTGGGTCGCGGTCGCGTGGGTCGCCCTCTTTGTCCACGGCTTCGCGCACGTCGCGCTCGACTGGACCCACCTCGACGGGGTGAACGCGTTCTGGCCGCTCCGCGACCGCTTTTTCAGCCTCGACGGGGAGATACTGTACTCGACTGCCGACGGGTTCGTCCAGACGTTCGTCGACGTGCGGATCGACCCGGAGACGGGGAGCCGGACGATCGACGCGGGCGCCGGCGGCACCAGCGAGTCGGTCCACGTCAATAACCCGGTCCAGCCGCGCGACCCCGATCTCGACGTCGAGGAGCCGGTCGACCGCCGGTTCCCGGTCGCGAACGCGGGCTGGCGGCTCTACCTGATCGGGCTGGGGGTGTTCGCGCTCGGCGCCCGGCGGCTTCAGGGCGACGGCGTCGGAGACGACGGCTGACGGGGGCGAGGGAATCGAGCGACGGCGACGCCCCTAACATGGTATGACCGCAGGGTAAACGCTCCCGGACGCGTAGGGTGACGCGATGCCCACCCAACCGGACGCGGACCTGTCGGACGCGGCCGAGCCGCTGGCCGGGGAGTCGATCGCGGTCGTCGGCGCCGGCTTCGGCGGGCTCTCCGCGGCCTGTTACCTCGCGGACGCGGGGGCGGACGTGACCGCCTTCGAGCGGAACGAACACCCCGGCGGGTACGCCGGGCGGATCGAGCGCGACGGGTTCCGGATCGACACCGGCCCCTCGTGGTACCTCATGCCGGAGGTGTTCGACCGCTTCTTCGAGTTCTTCGGGCGCTCGACGGACGACTACTACGACCTGATCGAACTCGACCCCCTGTACGAGGTGATCTGGAAGGACGGCGACCGCGCGTCGATGCCGGCCGACCGCGCGGGACAGAAGGCGCTGTTCGAGTCGTACGAGCCGGGCGCGGGCGACGTCCTCGACGACTACCTCGCGGACGCCGCCGAGGCGTACGACCTCGGTATGGACCGGTTCGTCTACCCGAGCCGGTCGCGGCTGCGGGACATGGTCGACGCCGACGTGTTGCGGTCGGGGCGCGCGCTCCCGAAGCTCCGCGAGATGGACGACTACGTCGGCGACTACTTCGACCACGAGAAGCTCCGCCAGATCGCGGAGTACAAGCTCGTCTTCCTCGGCGGCTCCCCGTACAACACGCCCGCGATCTACACGCTGATGAGCCACGTCGACATGAACCTCGGCGTCTATCACCCGGTCGGGGGGATCGCGAGCGTCGTCGACGCGATGGCCGACCTCGCGCGCGAACTCGGCGTCTCGATCCGGACGAGCGAGCCGGTGACCGCGATCGAACCGTCGATCGCGGCGTCGGTCCCGAAGTTCACCGTCGAGACGGAGGGTCGTGCGGAGCGCGGCGACGCCGCGGCGACGCCGTCGAGCGCCCGCTTCGACCGCGTCGTGGCGAACGCGGCCCCGCCGCACGTCGAGCGCGACCTCCTCCCCGCCGGGACCGTCGACCGCGAGTCGTACTGGGAGTCGCGGACGTACGCGCCATCGGCGTATCTCGCGTACCTCGGGGTCGAGGGCGAGGTCGACCTGGACCACCACACGCTCGTGTTCCCGACCGACTGGCGGCCTCACTTCGACGCCATCTTCGACGAGCCGGAATGGCCCGAGGACCCCGCGTACTACGTCCACGTCCCCTCGAAGACGGACCCCGAGGCGGCGCCCGACGGCCACGAGGCCGTCTTCCTGCTCGTGCCGCTGGCCGCCGGGCTGGACGACGACTCGGAGACCCGCGAGCGGTTCCGCGAGCGGGTGTTCGACGACCTGGCCGAACACGCCGGGGTCGACTTCCGCGACCGGATCGTCTTCGAGGAGACCGCCTGCGTCTCCGACTTCCGAAAGCGGTTCAACGCGCCTCGAGGGACCGCGCTGGCGCTGTCGCACACGCTCGGACAGACCGGGCCGCTCCGTCCCGCGCACCGCGCGCCCGGCGTCGACGGCCTCTACTACGTCGGCGCGTACACCAACCCCGGCATCGGGATGCCGATGTGCCTGCTCAGCGGCGAGCACGTCGCCGAGGCGGTCGTCGAGGACGCGACCGGCGGCGGCGTGCTCCCGTCGGTCGTCCCGACATCGACGCTGTGGTGAGCGGCCGGATCCGTTCGATCGGCGGCGTCGGTCGCTTCCTTACTCGAACCGCGCTTCCGACCCCTCGATCGGCTCCGGCTCCTGCGCGGCGACCCAGTGCGTGACCGTGCCCGCGTCGCCGAAGAGCGGCCGCAGCGAGACGTGGGCGACGAACGGCGTCCCGTCCCGGCGGCGGTTTCGGACCTCGACCGTGACCCGCGACCACGTCGAGAGGGCCTCGCGGAAGTCGGCGCGGGCGTCGCGGAACTCGGCGCGGACATCGGCGTCCGGGTCCGCCGCCTGGAACAGGCGGGGGTTCCGGCCCCGGAGGTCGTCGAGCGCGTAGCCGGTCCAGTCGCGGAACCACCGGTTGACGTAAACGATCGGCGTATCGCGGTACGCCGGTCCGGTGAGGGTGAGGCCGAGCGGGACGTCGTCGAACGCGCGGACGCGGTCGACCAGCATCGCCTCGCGCTCCGCGCGGTCGTCGGGATCGCCGGACCGGGCCGGAACCAGGTCCGGGTCAAGCCCGCGTTCGTCGGCGAGCGCCGAGAGGCGGGTCCGAAACGAGCCGCGGTCAGCGTCGATCGCCGCGAGAACGTCGCGTCGAAGCGTCACGTTCCCGGTTGGGGGGGTGGGCGACAAGCCAGTGTCGTTCGGTGACGCGAACCTGGCGTCCGGCGTCGGTCCGAGCCGAGGCGAGAGCGAGCCCGACATCCCCGCACCTGACCCCTGGTTGAAACGAACGTTATCCGTGTCCGGTCCCGAGGGGAAGACGAGATGCGTACCGCAAGCGCCGCCGTCGCCCTCGCACTGCTCGTCGCGCTCGCCGGCTGCGGCGGCCTCGGCGGCGACGCCGTCGGGCCGGCCGACCCGTCGCCGTCGATCGAGTCCGTCTCCGCGCCCGAATCGCTCGAACACGACGAACGGGCGACGATCGAGGCGACCGCTCGGTGGGAGGGCCTCGCGAGCGACGCGGGCGGGTCGGCGGGCGAGAGCGGTTCGGACGCGACGCTCGATTCCGTCCGGGTGACGGTCCGGGTCGGTGACCGAACGCTGCGCTCGGAGAACCGGTCCGTCCCGGCGAACGGGACGCTGACGGTGACGGCCGAGGTCGACGCCGCGGCGCTCGCCCCGGGCGAACACGAGCTGACGGTGTCCGTCGGTGAGGCGACCGCGACCCGAGCGCTGGTCGTCGAGGAGGCTCGCGCGGCGACGTTCGCGGTCTCCGCGATCGAGGCGCCGGACAGCGTGGGGTACGGAGAGAACCTCACGGTCACGGCGACCGTGACCAACGCCGGCGATCTGGCGGGCAACCAGACCGTCCGGATCCGGTACGGGGCCGGCGCGAGCGCGAACCGGACGGTCGCGCTCGACGGGGGCGCGGCGGAGCGGGTGTCGGTCGCGTTCGCGAACGTGCGACTGGCCGGCGGCGAGCACCCGGTCGTCGTGACGACCGCGAACCAAACGCGGGAGCGGACCGTGTCGCTGGTCCACCCGAGTCCGTACGGGGAGACGACGCTCGGTCTCTACGTCGACGACGGCGCGGTCGACCGGAACGTCTCCGCGGTCGTCGCGGCCGCGACGGGCTACTGGGAGCGGAACGACGGGCGCTACCTCGGCTACCCGGTCGCCTACGAGCGGGTGGCGGACGAGGAACGGGCGGACGTCGTCCTCCGGTTCGACCGCGTGGAGCGGTGCGGCGTGGAGGACGGGGACGCGCGGTACTTCGGCTGCGCGGACCTCCTCGTCGACGAGCCGCGCACGCCGATGACCGCGACCGTCGACCCCCGGATCTCCGACGCGGACATGAACGCGACGGTCATCCACGAGCTCGGCCACGTCCAAGGGCTCGAACACGGCGAGGAGCCGGCGGGGCTGATGAACGCGACGAGCACGCTCGCGACCCACCGGCCGGTGAAGGTCCACCTGCGCGCCGAGAGCGGGGACGTGCCGACCCGGGTCGAACGCGAGGTGGCCGCGGCGCTCGACTACTTCGCCGGCCGCGACGACCTCGCCGGGAGCGACCGGTTCGCGTGGGAGTTCGTCGAGGACGCGCGCGACGCGCACGTCCAGGTCACCTTCGACGAGCGCGGCGACGTCTGCTTCGCGGACGGCGGCGGCTCCTGTACGGTCGAGGGGGAATTCTACGGCCAGCAGGACGTGCGGCTGGAGGCGTTAGACGACGAGGTCGTCGCGTGGCACGTCGGCGCCTCGTTCGCGCCGGTGCTGTTGGAGGAGGTGCCGCCGGAGCTCACGGGCGAGGCGGACCGGCGGGAGCGGGAGGCGTGGCCGGAGTGAGGCGGGCGTCGGGTGAGATCGGCCGATCGCGTGGGTCGGGCGCTCGGAGGATCGGTGGTCCGGGAACGCCGAGATTCGGGGGCGGTCGTCGAAAGAAAGTCTATACGGCCGCCGGTGTTCGCCTGTTCCATACGTGATACCTCGCGAACGAGTCGGGCGACGCGTTGCGGTCGGGAATCCGGCGGACGGTCCGAGTCCCTGCCTCGTCGGCCTCCCTGCGGTCGGCCGACTCCCTCGCGGGCGGTTCGTGGCCGCCTGCGGCGACCGCTCACCGGCGCGCCACCGAGATAACTGACGCTAATTGATTCGTCCGTACTGAGCGACGGGGTCGGTCGGACGCGACCGATCCCCTATTCGCGGAACTCCGCTTCGAGTTCCTCGGTGAAGCGGACGTACCGGCGTTCGACGCGTTCGAACTCCGTTCCGGGGATGGCGAGCGAATCGTCTATGGAACTGCTGTCGCGCACCGTCTCCTCGATCCGCTCGGTGGTGACGAGCCCCCTCGATTCGAGGCCTTCGATGGCCGCCTCGGCCGTTCCGTCGCCCCCGAGGACTCGGAGCTCCTCCGCGGGCAGGCCCTCCTCGATCATGAACTCGAACGTGTCCCGCTCGATGACCTCGCCCACCTCCAAGACCCCCTCGACGAGCCGTTCCTCGGCGTCGGTCAACACAGTCGATTCGCCGTCTCTCGCGGCTTCACTCCAGCGTTCGTGCGGGGAGGCGAACGGAGTGGCCTCGTCTCGCCGGGAGGGAATCTCGATCCCCGAGCCCATTTCTGTGCCCCGAGGATCGAACCGTCCGCGGCCCGGGCGTTCGAAAGCGGTGTTCGAAGCGACAGAACGCTTATTCCGCGGTGATGACTACTGACTCCCATGAGCACTGGCCGAGAGATCCGCCTAATCGAGGAGGACGAGGGCGGTTGGTCGGCGATCGACCAGGAGCTGAACGTCGCCAGCCAAGGCGAGACGCGCGAGGAGGCGCTTTCGAACCTCGACGAGGCGGTCGAACTGACGAAGGAAGCCCGTGAGGCGGACACGGACGCACCCGAGCCGGACGCTCCCTGGTTCGAGGAATGAGCGGTCCGCCGCGAAACATCTCCGGCCGAGAGATCGTCAGCGTGCTCACTTCCTTCGATTACCGCAAAGACCGACAGCGCGGAAGCCACGCGATTCTGAAGTACACGAACCCCGACACCGGCGAGGTCCGAACCGTCACTGTCCCGCTACACGACCGGGTGAAGATCGGGACGCTCCAGTCGATCGCGGACCAGTGCGGCGCGGAGGACTTCGACGCGTGGTGCCGCTGGATCGACGAGCATCGCCGACGCGGCCACACGCGACCCCTTCTAGTCGCTCACTGCCTATCTCGGCGACCGTGTCGATCTCAGCGCCGTAAGAAAGCGAGGAGATGAGGCAACCGGAGGGAGCCGAATGGGCTCACGGGGGTCCCGCGAGGGAACGGAGTGAGCGAGTGGGACCACGCGAGGGAACGAGACGAACGAAGTGAGTCGAGTGGACTCGCGGGGATTTGAACCCCGGGCCTTCCCCGTGCCAGGGGGATGATCTACCACTGATCTACGAGCCCGCGAACGCACTCGTTGGTTTCCCGGTGAATATCTTAAGGGCTTCGAATCGCGGACCCGGGGCCGCGCGCTCAGATCCGGTCGGAGTCCACGTACACGTCGAGGTCGACGTCCCGGGTCGACCCCTCTAAGTCCTGGACGGCGCGCTCGACGACGCGCTCGGCCTCGTCTCTGATCAGCGGGATCGCCTTCTTCAACACCCAGTCGAACGAGACGAGCCGCGGCAGGTCGAGCGCGTCGGGACTGGCCGACCCAGGGTCGAACTGGACTTCGAGCGCGACCTCACAGGGGTCGTCGCCGGTCGCGTCCGCGTCGCCGTCGCCCGTTCCGTCGGCGCCGTTCCCGTCGGACTCGTCGCCCTCGGGCGGAGTCACCCGCCAGCAGCCGCCGGCGTCGATGTCCTTCGTGATCTCCCAGTCGATCCGCTCGGGCGGCTCGACGCCGGTCACCTCCGAGCGGGCGGTGTAGGATATCTTCCACCACGCGAACGTGAGCGCGTACCGGGTCCCGGGGCCGCCGTCGCCGGTGACGGTCCGGACCTCCCGCAGGTACTCGGAGTAGTTCGCGTACCGCGGGAAATCGAGCAGGAACGCGTACACCTCCTCGGGGTCGGCGTACACCTCCGTCCGCACGACGAGTTCGTCCACGTGCGTGGGTTCGAGCGGCGCTTATTAAACCGTCCGGCGACGGTACTCGCTTAGTGGTTCTGTCGTGGTCGCTGTCAGAACTCCAGATCTTCGTTTATAAATAGTCGACGAGCGATCGACTGCGAACACCTCCAAAGCCCCAGCCGCGAGGGCGGCGCACGCTCGCTGCGGTCCTCGGTCGCTCGCTTCGCTCGCTCCCTGTGGTCCTTACATCGCCTGCGCCGCCCTCGCGGCTGCCCTTTTGAGTCCCACCCCGACCGCCCCGCACCGCAGCCTCACGCCTCCCCAGCCTCGCCGTTCGCTCCGGGCTCCCTCCGGTCGCCCGTCACTCACGGCGTCCCTCGCGCGTGTGACTCGCAGCCTGTCGGCCGCTCGTCGGCACGCGCCGCCGCACTCGATCAGCTATTTATTGCTAGTCGGTCAGGTAATCGCCAGTTGCCGGAACCCGGAACGAGCCGCCGAAGCCGCCGGATACATGCGGGTCGCCGCGTTCGTACGTCCATGGCCGCAGACGAGCGCAACGCATTCGAAGTGTACCGCGACCGGGTGGATCGACCCCTGGGTCGGCTGTTCCGCGAGTACGGCGCCGCCGAGGCCCACTGGCTCGTGATCGGGATGGTCGCCAACGTCGTCGCCCGCGTCGCGGGACTGGTCCCGCCGGTCGTCCTCGGCGTCGCCATCGACGCCGTCTTCACCGGCACCGGTCCGTACACGCTCCCGCTGGTTCCGGACGCGTGGCTCCCGACCGCCGAGCCCGCGCAGTTCCGGCTCTCGGTGATCCTCATCTTCGCGTCGTTCATCGTGACGGGCGTGTTCACCTACGTCTACGGTATCGCCGCGAACAACTTCGCGCACCGGGTGATGCACTCGGTCCGGACCGACTCCTTCGACCAGATGCAGCGGCTCGACATGACCTTCTTCGACGACAAGCAGACCGGGGAGGTCATGTCCGTCCTCAACAACGACGCCTCGAACCTGGAGGTCTTCTTAGACAACGCCCTCCAGAACTCCGCGCGCCTCGGCGTGATGCTCGTGGGGATCGCGGGCGTCCTCGCCTACTACAACTACGAGCTCGCGATCGTCACGCTCGCCGCGATCCCGCTGATGTTCCTCTTCACGCTCTGGTTCATGCGGGCCGTGGAGCCGCGGTACACCGCCCAGCGATCGGTCGTCGGCGACCTCAACACCGCCCTCGAGAACGCGCTCTCCGGCGTCGAACTGGTGAAGACCTCCAACACGGAGGCCCACGAGAGCGAGCGCGTCGAGGACGCATCCTACTCGTACTTCCGGCGCACGATGTCGATCCTCCGGCTCAACTACGTCTACCGACCCGGCATGGAGCTGCTCGCCGGGCTCGCCTTCGCCGCCACCTTCGCGGTCGGCGGCTTCTGGCTCGCGAACGGCCCGCCGGGCCCGTTCTCCACCGAGCTGACCGTCGGCACGTTCGTCACCTTCGTCCTCCTCACCCAGCAGTTCGTCGCCCCGCTCGCCGAGGTGTCGAACATCATCGACCAGTACGAGAACGCGAAGGCCTCCTGCGAGCGCGTGTTCGGCCTGCGCGACATCCCGGTCCGCATCGAGGACGACGACGACGCGATCGAACTCGGCGGCGGTGCGCAGGGCGACGGCGGGGCCCGAAACGACGGCGGCGTGACGCCGGCCGGCGACCCCGGTCACGGCGGCGTCGCAGGCGCCGTCGAGTACGACGACGTCTCCTTCGCGTACCCCGAGAACGCCCTCGTCGACCCAGAGGACGCCGACGAGGAAGTCCTCAGCGGCGTCTCCTTCACCGCC
This sequence comes from Halorubrum sp. SP9, assembly GCF_005435015.1. Lineage (NCBI taxonomy): Archaea > Methanobacteriati > Methanobacteriota > Halobacteria > Halobacteriales > Haloferacaceae > Halorubrum > Halorubrum sp. SP9. The sequence continues at coordinate 32,358 of NZ_SGXU01000016.1, read as the reverse complement.
GACCCGGGCGACACGGTCGCCCTCGTCGGCCCGACCGGCGCGGGCAAGTCGACGCTGCTCAAGCTGCTTCTCCGGCTGTACGACGTCACCGACGGCGCCGTCCGCGTCGACGGGCACGACGTGCGCGACGTCACCGTCGAGAGCCTCCGCTCGTCGATCGGCTACGTCGCGCAGGACACGACGCTGTTCGACGGCACCATCGCCGAGAACATCCGGTACGGGCGGTTCACGCGGATCGAGGAGGCGGGCGCCGACGGCCTCGACGAGGAGGCGGTCCGCGAGCGGGTGGTCGAGGCCGCGAAGGCCGCGGAGGCCCACGAGTTCGTCTCGTCGCTGCCGAACGGCTACGAGACGCGGATCGGCGAGCGCGGCGTGAAGCTCTCCGGCGGCCAGCGCCAGCGGCTCGCCATCGCCCGGGTCGTGCTTCAGGACCCCGCGATACTCATCCTCGACGAGGCGACCTCGGCCGTCGACACGGAGACGGAGATACTGATCCAGCGCTCGCTCGACCGCCTCGCGGCCGACCGGACGACCTTCGTCATCGCACACCGCCTCTCGACGGTGACCGACGCCGACACCGCGCTCGTGTTGGAGGACGGCGAGGTCGTCGAGCGCGGCACCCACGACGAGCTGCTCGCGGCGGACGGGCTCTACGCGAAGCTCTGGGGCGTTCAGGCCGGCGAGATAGACGAACTGCCGGAGGAGTTCGTCGAGCGCGCCCGCGAGCGCCACGTCGACCGCGCGGTCGAGCGGGCGACGGAAAGCGAAGTGGACTCGGAGACGCTGGAGTAGGAGCCCCTTTTCGAAGCCTCAGTCGTCGCCGGAGACCTGCCCGGCCGCGTCGGCGTCTGCACCCGGAACCGCGGCCGCGGGCGCGGGCGGGTCCTCGCGCACGTCGGCGCCCTTGCCCTCCGCGATGACATCGGCGTACGCGTCGGGGAAGACCCGGACGAAGTCGTCGAGCGCGGTCCCCCAGTCGTCGAGCAGGTCCGCCGCGCGCTCGCTGTCGGTGTACGCGCGGTGGTTCTCGACGAGGCGGCGGAGCATCCGCTCGTCGGACTCCTCGAGCGTCTCGGAGACCGACACCATCCCGCGGTTGACGCGGTCGTCGAGGCGGTCGTCGGGGTCGTACACGTACGCGACGCCGCCGGACATCCCGGCCGCGAAGTTGCGCCCGGTGTCGCCGAGGACGGCGACGACGCCGCCGGTCATGTACTCGCAGCCGTGGTCGCCGACGCCCTCGACGACGGCCTTCACGCCGGAGTTACGGACGCCGAACCGCTCGCCGGCGACGCCGTTGACGTACATCTCGCCCGAGGTGGCGCCGTACAGGCAGACGTTGCCCGCGACGACGTTCTCGGTCGGGTCGTACCCCGCCTCCGCCGGCGTGTCGATCACGAGGCGCCCGCCGGAGAGCCCCTTGCCGACGTAGTCGTTGGCGGCGCCGGAGAGTTCCATCGTGATCCCCGGCGCGAGGAACGCGCCGAAGCTCTGTCCCGCCTCGCCGTCGAACCGGCAGGAGATCGTGTCGTCCGGGAGCCCCTCGCCGCCGTGTTCGGAGACGACGCGGTTCGAGAGCGTGGCGCCGACCGCGCGGTCGACGTTGCGCACGTCGCGGGTGAGCGCGACCGGCGCGCCGTCCTCGATTGCGGGCGCCGCCTCGTCGATGAGGTCCCAGTCGAGCAGGTCGTCGATGCCGTCGTGGGCCTGCTCGCGGACCTTGGTGCGGGACTCGCCCGCGGGCTCGGCGATCACCGCGGACAGGTCGAGGTGCTTCGCCTTCTCGTGGTCCGTCTCGCGCTGGGTGAGCAGCTCGGGGCGGCCGACGAACGCCTCCAGCTCGGTGTACCCCTGCTCGGCCATGATCTCCCGGAGCTCCTGCGCGATGAACGTCATGTAGTTGATGACGTGGTCGGGCTGGCCCGGGAACCGCTGGCGGAGGTCCTCGCGCTGGGTGGCGACGCCGACCGGACAGGTGTTCTCGTGGCACTGCCGGGCCATCACGCAGCCCGACGTGACGAGCGACGCGGTCCCGAAGATGTACTCCTCGGCCCCGAGCGCGGCCGCGACCGCCACGTCGCGGCCGGTCCGCAGGCCACCGTCCGCAGAGACGCGAATCCGGTCGCGCAGGCCGGTGGCGCGAAGCATCTGGTTCGCCTCCGCGAGCCCGAGCTCCCACGGCAGGCCGGCGTTCTTGATCGAGGTCTTCGGCGAGGCGCCGGTGCCACCGTCGTGACCGGATATGTGGACGACGTCGGCGTTCGCCTTCGCGACGCCGGCCGCGATGGTGCCGATCCCGGCCTCCGAGACCAGCTTCACGTTGACGTCTGCCTCGGGGCTGGCGGCCTTCAGGTCGAAGATGAGCTGCTTCAGGTCCTCGATCGAGTAGATGTCGTGCTGGGGCGGCGGCGAGATGAGCCCGACGCCGGGCGTGGAACACCGGACGTGCGCGATCATCTCGTTGACCTTCTTGCCGGGGAGGTGCCCGCCCTCGCCGGGCTTCGACCCCTGCGCCATCTTGATCTGGAGCTCCTCGGCGTTCGCGAGGTACTCCGAGGTGACGCCGAAGCGGCCGGAGGCGACCTGCTTGACGGTACACTCCTTCTCGGTGTCGAACCGCTCGGGCGGTTCGCCGCCCTCGCCGGTGTTCGACTTCGCGCCCAGCCGGTTCATCGCGATGGCGTTGTTCTCGTGGGCCTCCGGCGAGATGCTCCCGAGGCTCATCGCGGCCGTCGAGAACCGCTCGACGATCGACTCGACGGGCTCGACCTCCTCGACCGGCACCGGGTCGCGGTCGGAGTCGAACTCCAGGAGGCCGCGGAGCGACTGGAGCTCTTCCGTCTGGTCGTTCACCAGCTCCGCGAACTCGCGGTACTGCTCGTAGTCGCCGCCGCGGACCGCCTGCTGGAGCGTGCCGACCGTCTGGGGGTTCCAGCCGTGTTTCACGCCCGACGAGCGGTGTTCGTACTCGCCGACGGTCTCCAGTTCGGGGTCGGCGCCGAACGCCATCGCGTGGCGCGTGCGGAGGTCGTCTTCGATCTGTTCGATCCCGATCCCCTCGGTCCGGATCTCGGTGCCCTCGAAGTACTCGGCGACGAAGTCGGAGTCGAGCCCGACCGCCTCGAATATCTGGGCGCCCTGGTACGACTCCATCGTCGAGATGCCCATCTTCGCCATCGTCTTCAGGAGGCCGTCCTCCAGCGCGTGACGGTACGCGGCGAGCGCCTCGTCCTCGTCGGCGCCGTCCGGGCCGGCGACCACGTCGGCGATGGAGGCGTACGCGAGGTACGGGTCGACCGCGTCCGCGCCGTAGCCGACCAGCGTCGCGAGGTGGTGGACCTCGTGCGGTTCACCGGACTCGACGACGACGCCCGCGCGGTTGCGCAGCCCCTCGCGGACGAGGTGGTGGTGGACCGCGCCGGTCGCGAGCAGGCTCGGCACCGCGAGGCGGTCCGGACCGACGGCGCGGTCGGAGAGGACGACGGCGTCGGCCCCGTCTTCGATCGCCGTCGCGGCGTCCTCGCGGACCCGACTCACGGCGTCGACGAGCGAGCCGTCGCGGTCGTAGGTGACGTCGACGGTGACGGAGGCGAACTCGGGACCGTCGGCCGCCGCTCCGCCGCGGTCACCGGGAGTCCGCTCGCCGGGTCCGGGGAGATCGCGAAGCGCGGTCGTCTCAGCGTCCGTCAGGACCGGCGTGTCGGCGACTATCTGCTCGGCGTGTTCCGGCGTCTCCGCGAGCAGGTTTCGCTGGTTCCCGATCCGGGTCTCCAGCGAGGTGACGAGCTCCTCGCGGATGTAGTCGATCGGCGGGTTCGACACCTGCGCGAACAGCTGCTTGAAGTAGGTGAAAAGCGGGCGGTCGACGTCGGCGAGGACCGAGAGCGGCGTGTCGTCACCCATCGACCCGACGGGATCTTTCCCCTCTCTCGCCATCGGCTCGACGAGGTGGTTCAGCGAGTCGGTGGTGTAGCCGAACGTGGCCTGGTGGGCGCGGACGGTCGGTTCCGTCTCGTCCGTTTCGTCCGCCTCGTCAGCCCCGGCCGCCCCGCCTCCTCGTTCGTTCGAGTCGTCGTCGATCCCGGCCGCGACGCCGTCCCCGTCGGTGAGCGCGTCGTCCTCGTCGGTGAGCGCGTCGAGATCGACCTGCCCGCGGTCGACCCACTCGCCGTACTTCTCGTCGGTGAGCTCCTCGAACACCTCGTCGTCGGGGACGATCCGACCGGCCTCGGGGTCCGCGACGAAGATCTCCCCGGGCTGGAGCCGACCGCGGCGGCGCACGTCGGCGGGCTCGGTGGGGAGCGCCCCCACCTCGCTGCCGACGACGAGGCGGTCGTCCGTCGTCACCTCGTAGCGGCACGGGCGGAGCCCGTTGCGGTCGAGGACGCCGGCGACGCGCTCGCCGTCGAAGCCGATGACGAGGGCGGGCCCGTCCCACGGCTCGACGAGCGAGGCGTGGTAGTCGTAGAAGTCCGCGCGGTCGTCACCCATCAGGTCGTCGCCGCGGAACGCCTCCGGGATCAGCATCCGGAGCGCGTGCGGGAGGTCGCGGTCGGTCTGGAGGAGGAGTTCGAGCGCGTTGTCGACGCTGGCGGTGTCCGACTGGTTGGGGTCGTCGATCACCGGCTTGATCGTGTCGAGCTCGGCGCCGAACGCCGGGTGTTCGAGGTCGTTCTCGCGGGCCCGCATCCAGTTGACGTTCCCGCGGATCGTGTTGAACTCGCCGTTGTGGACGATGTTGCGGTACGGGTGTGCGAGGTGCCACGCGCCGAGCGTGTTCGTCGAGAACCGCGCGTGGACTAAGGCGACGTGGCTGGCGAACCGCTCGTCGACCAGGTCCGGGTAGTAGCCCACGAGCTGCGACCCCTTCAGCAGGCCCTTGTAGACGACGCGCTGGCGGTCGAGCGAGCAGACGTAGAAACGGCCGGCGCCGTCGACGTCGGACACCGCGTTCTCGATCTCGCGGCGAGCGGCGTACAGCGCGCGGTCGAAGCCGAGCAGGTCGGGGTCGGCGTCGTCCGGCCGAGTCCCCTCGCTCGTGAACCGCTGGGCGAGGCCCGCGCCCTCGACGGGGGCGACGAACACCTGCGACACCTCCGGTTCGGACTCGAGCGCCGTCGCGCCGAGGTCGGCGTTGTCGGTGGGGACGGAGCGCCACGCGAGCACTTCCAGCCCGTAGACGGCACACACCTCGGCGATGACGTCGTGGATCTCCGCTTGAACGCCCGGTTCCGGCGGCATGAAGACGGAGCCGACCGCGTACTCGTCCGGGAGGTCGGCGTCGACGACCTCGCGGAAGAACCCGTCGGGGCGGGCGACCATGATCCCCGCGCCGTCGCCGGTGTTCTCTTCCGCGCCGGTCGTCCCGCGGTGTTCGAGGTTCTCGAGCAGTTCGACCGCGTCCGCGACGGTCTCGTGAGTCGGCTCGCCGTCGAGGTCGACGACGCCGCCGATGCCGCAGTTCGATCGGTCGTCCGTCGGCGCCGCGAGCCCCCCTTCCTGACCCGAGGAATCCGAGTCGCGTACGCCCCGGGTGGTACTACGTGACTTGGTCATACGCGTTTTCACGAATGAACACTTAAAGGTATGACCCTGATAGGGGTAGGATCCATCGTACACACATTAGGGAATATAAGGTAATTATTCATCACGGGAGGTGAACAGATACCACACCGTCGGATCGATCAGTAGTCGTACCGTAACGGGCAGTAAATTGACGAAGTTTCTGCGAAAGCCACCAGACCGTTTCACACACACCGGTCAGAGTGGCAGAACGTCCAGTCGTCTACTACTCCTTGAGGGGGACGAACGAGCCGTTGATGTCCCAGTCGTGGATACAGTAGACGTTTCCGGGTTCGTCCGCGATCCGCCACCCGTCGGCCTCGTCGTCCCATCGCTCCTCGCGCCCGCACAGTTCGCACGTGCGCTCTTTCGGCGGCGTGATGGTTACGCTCATACGCGGACGAACGGCGCCGTCGAGCAAAAGGATACCGGCGGCGAGGCGCCGACGATGTGACCCCGACTCGACGGTGTGAGACGGACGGCCGCCGCTCCTCTCACGGGTCGGGCGCACGACGGCGGGCGAGCAGCGACGCGATCGTCAGCGCCACGAGGGACGCGACGGAGCCGAATCCGGGGAGATCGTACACGGTCGATCGGATCGGCGCGTCGTCGTATCCGAGGTCCCTCGCGGCGGCCTCGTCGGACTTCGACTCGTTCGAGTCGGCCGGTCCGGCCGGTTCGGACGAGTCGGCGGACTCCGACGCCGCGGATCCCTCGCTCCCGGCGTCACCGCCCGATCGCCCGTCACCCGGACGGGATCCCCGCTCCGAGGCGTCGTCCGCGGTACGTCCCGTCGATCCGGTACCGAAGCGTTTCGCCGGGTCCGTAGCGGGCGGAATCCCGGACGCACCGGGCGGGACCGTCGTTCCGACTCCGGGACGAGGCGTCGGGCGGTCCACGTCGGAACCGTTCGGTTCCCCGGACCGGCCCGGACCGGCCGCTTCGGTGGCGTTGCCGGCGCGAGCGGAGCGGGGATCGGTCTGATCGGTGGCGCTAGAAGAGCCACCGACATCAGCTGGACCGGCGGAACCGCCGGAACCGGCCGGCGGATCAGATCGGTCCGCGCTTCCCGATTCAGCGGGGGCACTCGTCCCGGCCGCCCCGGTCGGTTCACTCGATTCGCTCGACTCGGTCGATTCGTTCAGTCCGGTCGACTCGGTCGACTCGTTCAATCCGATCGATTCGGTCGGCCCGGTACTCGGTGACGGTGTCGCGGTAGACCCGTCGTCCGAGAGGTTCGCTCCGCCCTCGTCGGTCGGGTCGGCAGCGTACGTCAGTCGCGTCGTCACCCGGTGGTCGCCGTTCGCGGCCCGACGCAGTCGTTCGTCGTCGACCCTGAAGGCGGCCTCGAACGTCTCGCCGGCGGCCGGTGGCGTCTCGGTTCCGAACGCGGTCTCGCCGTCCGCGACGAGGAAGAGTCCGTCGCGGTCGAGGTGGACCGCAGACTCGTTCGGCGTCGGTCCGAGCGCGTCGCCGGTGGCAGAGGCGTCGGTGTCGTTCGCGTCTGTAGGCGTCACTCCGAACGAGAGGCCGTCGAGGCGAGCGAGGTCCGCACCGCGCTCCAGCGAGGCGTTCGCGGCCGCCGGGAGGCCGGTCAGCCCGGTCGCGTTCACGGCGTACACGACCGTGTCGTTGGCGGTGGCGTTCGTCGCGTCGGTGAGCGTTCCATTGGCGATCGCGTTCCGGATGGCGGTCGCGTCCTCGAAGTCGCCCGGGGCGGCTTCGCGCGTGGTGTACGCGGTCAGGTCGGTCGTCGAACGAGGATTCACCGTGATCGCGGCGGAGTCGTTGGCGACCGCGGCTCCGTACTCCGACCGAAGCGTGAGGTCGTACGACCCGGGCGAGAGCGGATCGGTATCCCCCGTGACCGAATCGACGCTGATACCGGGACCGGTCGTGACGAAGTCCGACGGAGATGCCGGCGACGCGTACGCGTTGATTGTGACGGGTGTTGGGCCCGTCTCAGAGGTTGTGAGTTCGAGTGTGGTTGTGGTGTTATTGGTGGTCTTATCTAGGATAATCTCCATAGATGGCACACTATGAGACACCGAAAATCGAATGAGATTACCGTTAGAAGTTTGATTCGGACCATTTTGTAGATCAATATTCTGTTTTTCTTTTCCGATGATCCTGAAACGTTCTGAATTCCCTCTCTTCGAATGAATGTAATAAGTACCAGAAGTGAGCATTGACGTATTGTACTCGATTTGAGAGGAATTATTTAATCTAGTTCCCAAAGATACAACACGGGATCTGTTTTTATTATCTATCCTGTGTAGTTCCGTATTATTTATATCTGATAGAGAGGAATTATAATGAAGGTACTGTCCGGCATATACTGGCTTATTTAGTGATTGGTTATGCTTGATCTGGACAGGAACAGTAGAATTGGATTCATTTGTGTGGACAGAATCCTCTATTAAAATTGTACCAGCGTCCGCGACACCATCAGAAACAAACTGGTTGTTCAAGTCCGAATTCCGAAGTAACTCATAGTTTTTGGGAGAAACTCGGTTACCAGCATCTAGGCCACGTGAAAGTTGGATCGCCGCAGCATAGCGGTTACTGCGGAAAATACCCGAGTTCGGATTTGTAGTATTAAAATAGAGATTGACATTCTCATTCCATCCAGTTAGCACCTTAGAATTAGCAACAGTTACGTTTTGTAGTATATATCCGCTTGAGTTGACTGGATGTAACGAAACAAAGAATGGAGTTTTATCTTCAATAGTATCTGACACTTTAGCATTAGGAATTGTGATCTTGTTTGTCTGTGATGACGCATACGAGCGATTGGCTAGATCAACACTAGCCGTAACAATTCGACCCTCACTCGTTGACAGAGCAGAGTGTGTTACGTTAGAGGGTAAGTGATCTCTTATATCGTAATCAGTAGAGCCAAGAGTAGAGTTAGCAACAAGGAATCCTTTGACATCACCACCAAGATAGGGAGTATTAACAGAGATGGCCTGATTTGTTCTGAGCACATATTCAGAGAGATATCGAATTCCGATAATTTTGTTGTCATTATTTCTGGTAATAAATAGGGTTGAATTTGTATTTCCGCTGATGTTGTCAATCGTTATTCCTGCTGTCGTACGAGTATCCCGATGAAGTTGAGGTGAAGCAGTAGCCTGATCATGGATTTCAATTGTGCCATCAATAATTTTGAACGGATTTGTTGTCAATTCCTTTGTAAATTTCGTGGGAACAGAAGTGGATCCACTAGAAACAGCGATGTCGTACTCTACTCCTGTTGACTTTTTAACATCACTCGTATCAATCCCAGAGATCCGAGCAGTGTTAACGTGTATTGCGCGGCCTGTACCGTCTGGGCGTATTGTAGCTCTTAATAAAGTATTATCTTCTGATCTTATTTGTGACGTGTTAGTTATATTTCCATGTTGAATACTATCAACAGATAGCGAAGCTGAAGATGTATCAACACCCCTTGATTCGACATTCGACAAATTAATATATAATAATATTTTGTCTGTAGCGTTTATCTGATTGTTCGGTGTGATCTCTATATTAGTGATGTTTTGCTCAGATTGACCCACGAGAACCGTGTTTGGGTCACCTGTTTTGTTTAACGTGGGAACGTCATCAGAATTTTGAGCGGAGGCTAGACTCGCTCCAAATAATAACACAATAACGCCGATCACCAAACAGAGGGCGATACCGACAGACAGCCATTGGGACGATCGCATCCGGGTCATAGCGAATGGGCCACGGATGCGAGAGCGGTCGCTTCCGGGGCAGTGCGGCGTCGAAAGCCGACCCGACGCCCGTAAAGCGCCTCTTGTCACACCGCGGGGTGTGTCACTCGGGCCGATCACTTATAAATGACTTACGGACGTGAAAGCTTCCGCTGGGAGAAATAATCGCAAGACTGCGGTGTTGTCTGTACGGACTAACGAGTGCGATTTTTGAACGTATCGCGGGAAAAGTCCGAATGGGTACGAGGCTGGAAGTGGGCGCGGCGGCGGCCGAAGTCGGTCAGTGTTCGACGGCTTCCATCATCGAGAGCAGCTGCTCGGACTGGTCCACCCCTACCGGATGGAGACCCACCAGCGCGATCACGTCCTCGCTGTCCGCGTCGTCCGCCTGGTGTTGGACGGTCGCGATATAGAGGAGGACGGGAACGTCCTCGACGGAGCCGCTCTGGTTGTTCGGGCCGTTGACGTCCGCGCTGACCGTCGTCTCGTAGATCGAGACGGTGGCCTCCTCGTCGAGGATCGTTCGGGTCTCCTCGCCGCGGTCCTGAATGTCGTCCGTTTGGATGTCGGCGCTGTCACCGCCGATCCCCTGCTGATTGACCTGATTAAGGAGCCGCCGGATAAGATCTGCGCCCTCCGCTCTGACGAGCGGGTTAACGGACTGTCCGGCGACGGACGCGTTCGGGGTGCTCGCCACGAACAGCGCCGATTGCGTCGTCGAATTGATGTACCGGGCGATCCACGTCGTCGCCGACACCTGCGCGTTCACGCCCGCGGCGTTGAACTCCTGTTCGATGGTGAACGACTCCGGCTCCTGGCCGGTGAACTCGGTGTCCGCGTACGCGCTCTCCGGTATCCGTGCCGGTTCGGCGTCGAACTCGTAGTTTCCGTCCCCGCCGGCGCACCCGGCGACAGCGACCGTCGTCGAGGCGGCGAGCGCCGCGAGAAGCCCACGTCGTTTCATGTGGACAGGTAGGTCTTCGCGGTTCTTTAATACTGTCGGCGCGGGTATCGGTCGCGAGAACGCCGCAGCCGAAGGCACAAAGTTCACGTCGGGCCGCGCGCGACGTGAGGCAAATGGAACGCCGAGGACAAACCGGGCTGGTGGAAGCGCTCTTCGTAGACGTGATTCGCCTCCACGAGACGTGGATGGAGGTCGTCTTCCCGCGACAGCTCGACCCGAGCGCGGTCCTGGGAAAGTGGAGACCGGAAACGGCCGTCCAGTCGGTGGGCTACTACCTCTGGGCGGTACTCGGCGCGCCCCTCGTCGCGGTCGCGTACCCGCTGTTGCTCGTCGGGTTCGCCACGCGCTACTACGCCGCGAAGCTCGACTCGGCGGTCACGCGTATCGGCGTCGCCGGCGCCGTCCTCGTCGCCGCCGTCGTCTGGGGAGCGCTCACGGTGATCACGCACCTCCAGCTCCCCTTCGACGCCGTGATCGCGGTCGGCGCCGCCAGCGTGGTGGCGGTCGTCTCGGCCGCCCTCGCCGCCGGCTTCTCGAGGGTCGGCGGGCGGTTCGTCAGCGTCCTGCTCGCGTACCCGTTCGCGATGACGGCGCTGTTTTTACCCCCGGTCGTCGCCGCGCTCGTCACGCCGACGCTCGAGGAGTTGATCCTCCCGCCGAGCTACGACCTCGCGCGGTGGATCCTCGACACGTTCCTCTCGGTGGGTGGGGTCAACGAGACGCTCCGCGGCGCGTTCAACCTGGAGACGTTCGGCGAGCAGTGGGGGCTCCCAGGGCTGGGGTACGTCCTGATGTGGATCGGTATCTCGGTGCCGCTGGGGTGGTTCCTCGGACTGCTCGTCGCGCTAGCGAACCTGATCCGGCCGACATCGGACGCCTGATCCGGCCGACGTCGGACGCTGATTCGGGCGCGCTCACGGTCGGAGCGGTGCCGCCGGCTCACTCCCCGGGGTCGTAGTTCTCGCCCGCGGGTTCGAACGCGGACGCCGAGCGCTGCGTTTCGCGCCGTCGCTCGCGCTCCGCGATCGCTTCCGGATCCGGACTCGCGTCGTCCCCGATCCGGGCGATCGACTCGTGGACCTTCGCGTGACACCAGCGGCACAGGCCGACCGTGATCTCGTGGGAGTCGTCGCCGCCGTACGAGAGGTGGTGTTCCTCCACGAGCGGGCGAGAGTCGTCGTGAGCCAGTCGCACGTCCGCCACCCCGCACCGGACGCACTCTTTCGCGTCGGTCGTCGACCGGTAGTGGGGACACGCGCGCCACTCGCCGTCGGCGCCGACGTGACAGTCGTAGCCGTCGGCGCGTCGGTCGGCCGCGAACTCCGGATCGTCTCCGGCCCGGGTCAGCGCGAAGCGGCATCGGCCGTCGTCGGTGAGGCGGTCACAGACGCCGGCGGCCGCGTACGGGTCGTCGACGCCGACGGGGGTCCCGTCGGGAGTGCGCTCCATACCGGTCGGTGGGGGCGGACTCACTTCAATTCGGTCGCCGGAAGCGGGACGCCGAGAGGGGTTCTGGGGTCGCGGCCGGTCAGACGAGGCTCGCGCCGTCGAAGTCCGTTCGGCCGTAGTCGACATCCAGCAGGCGGAGGATGGTCGGCGCGACGTCGAGGAGGTCGGCGTCCTCTACCGTCGCGTCCGGGTGGTCGACGAACAGCGCGGCGTCGTCGAACGCGTGCATCCCGGTTCGCGGTCCGTCGGCGTCGAACACGCCGTCGTGTGACCGGAATCCGGATTTGAGGTCGAACCCGTCGTTCGGCACGACGACGAGGTCGGGCGCGATGGCGGCGTGGTCGCCTCGGAACACCGTCTCGCGGTCGACCACGCGGTCGGCGACGGGGGTTCCGTCGGGGCCGGTCCACGACTCCAGCGCGTCGCGAAGCTCCGCGCGCGTCGCCTCGTACTCGGACTCCGGGACGACGCCGTTCGGCTCGCGGTCCTCCACGTTGAGGTAGAAGCGGCCGGGAACGAGCGAGTACGCACGGGTGTCGTCGTCGATGTCGGCCAGCGAGTCGTGGTCGTCGCCCTCGTAGGAGAGCCACCCCTCGCGTTCGAGCCACTCGTTGCAGTAGACGTCGTGTCGCAGCCGAGTGAACCCGTGCGTCGAGCCGACCACGAGCGTGACGTCGCTCGGGAGCGCCTCGCGGACCGAGCCGACGTGCTCGTCGAGCGCGGCGTGGAAGGCGAGCAGCTCCTCGCGGTACGTCCCGCCGTCCTCGTAGTCGCCCCACAGGAAGTGATTGACGCGATCGGGCGCGGTGAAGACGCCGACGAAGAGGTCCCAGTCGTCCCGCTCGACGTACCGCTCGAACGCCGCTGCGCGGGCGTCGAGGGTCTCGCGGGCGTGTTCCAGGAACGCGGTCTTGTCCGCCCTGTGGCCGAGCTTCGCGTTGACGGAGAGCCGGTAGTCGCTCTCGGTGAGGTACGCGCGAAGCTCCTCGGGAGTGGCGGCCGCGTCGAGGTCGGGCGAGAGGTACCCGGAGACCATCCGCTGGACGGTCCGCTGCGGCGGGAACGTGACGGGGACGTTCAGCACCGTCGCGTCGAGCCCCGCGTCGGTCGCGCGGTCCCAGACCCGCGGTGTCTGGACGTCGCGCCCCATCGGTACGTACGTGTCGTAGGAGCCGACCTCGCGGTCCTGGAACCCGTACACACCCGTCTCGCCGGGGTTCTTCCCCGTGGTGAGGCTCGGCCAGCACGCGCTCGACTCCGCCGGGACGATGCTGTCGATCCGCCCCCCCTCACCGTCGTCCGCGATCGCCGACAGCGTCGGGAACGTCTCCGGGTTGTCGGCGACGAGCTGATACGAGAGGCCGTCGATGCCGATGAACGCCACCCGGGGGGTATCGCTCCCTCGCAGCCGGTCGAAGAGGCCCATACACACCCATCCGCGGTCGAAGGCAAAAGGATTGACATCGGGCGCTTCGCGAAACGGCGGTTCGACGCCTCGAGGAGTGGAGGGGTCGGCGGCGCGTGACGTCCGGCTCGGCAGCGCGCGAGGCCCGGGCCGCCTCCCTCGTGAGGCTTTTTGTCCGTGACCCGCGGAGGGTCCGATATGGAACACAGACGCGCGCTGCTCGTCGACGCGTTCGCCGGGGAGCCGCTGGCCGGGAACGCCGCCGGCGTCGTGCCGGACGCCGAGGGGCTGAGCGACGATCAGATGGCCGCGGTCGCCGCCGAGCTCGGCGCCTCCGAGACCGCGTTCCTGACCGCGGGCGACGGCGCGGCCGACGACCGGCTCCGTTACTTCTCGCCGACGACGGAGGTCGACCTCTGCGGACACGCCACGATAGCGACCTACGGCGCCCGCTTCGCCGAGGGGGCGATCGACAGCGGCGAGCGAACGCTCCGGACGAACGTCGGCGACCTCACCGTCGCGGTCGACGACGACGGCACCGTCTGGATGCGACAGCAGGCGCCGAGCGTCGAGGTCGTCGATGTCGACCTCGGCCGGACGGGAGACGCGCTCGGGATCGACCCCGCCGCGATGCGCGACGTGGGCGCGGACCTCCCCGTCGCGGTCGCGTCGACCGGGCTGCCGTTCCTCGTCGTCCCCGTGAACTTCTTGGAGCGGCTCGGGCAGGCCGACCCGGACGACGAGGCGGTCGAGCGCCTTTCGGAGGAGTTCGACGTCGCCGGCGTGTACGCGTTCACCTTCGACGCGCTCGACGGCGAGTCCACGCTGCACGGCCGGGCGTTCGTCCCCTCGCTCGGCGTCTCCGAGGACCCGGTCACGGGCACCGCGAGCGGGGCCGTCGGCGGGTACCTCCGTCACGTCGACGCGTTCGACGGGGACGACCCGGACGAGCTCCGGTTCGAACAGGGTCACTTCGTCGACCGGCCGGGTCACGTTCGTGTGCGCGTGGAGGCGGACGGAGTCCGCGTCGGCGGGCTCGCGACGGTCGCGCTCGACGGAGAGGTCCGGATCCCCGACGACGAGGACGACGCGATCATCGAGGCGTGAACGCCGTCGGTTCGGTCGCCGTTCGTCGCTCGATCGCGCCCGTCGACCTGGTCCCGGAAGCCGGCGCCGCGGATCGAACGCCCGGGATCGCTCCCGTCCCGTCTCTCTGGAGTTCGACCTCCCACGCGCGGCAGCGGTGCCCGTACCGATCGTCGCGGTCGGCGCCGGCGGCCTCGTCGCTGCGGGGATGACACCCCTCCGGACGACGCCGACGATGTCGCCCCGCCGATGCTCGTCTTCGGGGCGCTCGCGTTCGCGATCGGCGTGAAACACGGCGGATTCCGCGGGTTACACGCCTCGTCTCGGTCCCCGAACCGCGCCTCGTCTCGGTCAGTGGAACGGCGCCGACGCGTCCGATCCGGAATCACGGTCCTTTTGAAATACGCCCGCGAACCCGGATTCGTGCTTCCCGGGTCGCCACTCGTCGAACTGCTGTTGATCGCCGGCGGCGTCGCCCTCCTGTACGCCGGCGCCGAACTGCTCGTCGCGGGCGCGAGCGACCTCGCGCTCGCCGTGGGACTGAAGGCGTCGACCATCGGCGTCACCGTCGTCGCGTTCGCGACGACCGCCCCGGAACTCTTCGTCTCGGTGCTCGGCGCGGTCACGGTGTCGACCGACATCGGGCTCGGCGCGATCGTCGGATCGAACGTCGCCAACATCGGGCTGGTGTTGGGGATCTCCGCGATCATCCGTCCGCTCGACATCTCCGACACCGTGCTGCGCCGGCACGTCCCGTTCATGGTGCTCGCCGCGCTGCTGCTCGTCGGCCTCGGCTGGGACGGCCGGGTCGGGCTCCTCGACGGCCTCGTACTGTTGGCCGCGCTGGTCGCGTTCACCGCCGCCGTCCTCCGTCGCGTCCAGCAGAACCAGTCGGCGATTTCCGAAACGGAACGGGACGAGATGCCCGACGCGAGTGCGCGCGACGTCGCGGTCGTCGCCGTCGGCATCGCCGCGCTCGTCCTCGGCTCGCGGTGGCTGATCGACGGCGGCGAGTCGCTGCTCTCGGCCGCCGGCTTCTCGGATCTCTTCATCGGGCTCACTGTGCTGGCGCTCGGCACGTCGCTGCCCGAACTGGCCGCCAGCGTCGTCGCCGCGGTGCGCGGCGAGGCGGAGTTCAGCGTCGGCAACGTCGTCGGGTCGAACATCTACAACATCCTCGCGGTCATCGGCATCGTCGCGGTGGTGACTCCCATCGGCGTCGCCCGGAGCGTCCGCGGGTTCGAGTTCCCCGCCCTGCTCGTGTTCACCGCCGTCGCCGTCGGGATGATGCTGTACGGCGACCGCGTGACCCGCGTCGACGGCGCGGTGCTCACCGTCGGCTACGGGGTCTTCGTCTACCTGTTGCTCCCCTGACCCGGCCGGCGGGGCGGGCGACGGGGTCGCGGAGCGAATCCGAACCGACGGGTATTCGGTCGCGGGCCGCGGAGCCGGTGACGTGATAGCGATCGTCGTCAGTCGGGCCGACAGCGCCTCGGCGCACATCGGTGAGCGGCTCCTGGAGGTCGAGGACTGGGAGGCGCGCGAGGACGACTCGCGTCCCGACGCCGACGGGGGCGGGACCTACTACCGGACGGACGGGTTCGAGCTCCGCGAGTTCGACGACCTCCACATCCGCCTGTCGGACCCGACCGCCGCGTTCGACTGCGACCCCGCGTTCCTCGCGTTCGTCTCCAGACACTCGGGCGAGACCGGCAAACTCCTGACCGCGCACGCCACCGGGAACTTCGGCGGCGCCGAGCACGGCGGCGACCCCGAGTCGCTGGCGCTGGCCGCGCCCGGCGCCGAGAAGCGCGTCGTCGAGGCGCTGGCGCGACACGCGCCGGACGGGTACGAGGTCGGCATCGAGTGTACGCACCACGGCCCGACCGACGTCTCCGTCCCGTCGCTGTTCGTCGAACTCGGCTCTGACGAGCCGCAGTGGGCGGATTCCGAGGCGGCCCGGGCGGTCGCGCGGGCGGTCCTCGACCTTCGCGGGACGGGCGCGGACCTCGCCGATGATATCGAGAGTCGTCCCCGCCACGTCGTCGGCTTCGGCGGCGGCCACTACGCGCCGCGGTTCACCCGGATCGTCCGCGAGACCGAGTGGGCGGTGGGTCACGTCGGCGCCGACTGGACGCTCGCCGACCTGGGCGCGCCGGACGCGAACCGCGCCGTGATCGACGCCGCGTTCGCGCGGAGTCGGGCCGAACGCGCCGTGATCGACGGCGATCGCCCCGACCTCGCCGCGGTCGTCGAGGACCTCGGCTACCGGGTCGTGAGCGAGACGTGGGTCCGTGAGGTGGGCGACGCCCCGCTCCCGCTCGTCGAGGGCCTGGAGGCGGCGGTCGGTCCCGTCGACGAGGGGTTGCGGTTCGGCGCGGTCGTCGACGAGGCTGCCGCGGCGGTCGAGACCGCCGAAGTCGACGACCGGGACGCCTCCGACGACCAGGACGCCTCCGACGACGTCGGAGACGCGGTCCGGGTCCGTGACCTCCCGGCCGATCTGCTCGCTCGGGCGCAGGGGCTCGACGCCGAGGGGGCGCGGGAGGCCGTCGAGTCCGTCGCGGTCGCCTTCGACACGGAGCAGGGAGGAACCCGCGCGGCCGGACGCGTCGCGTTCGCGACGACCTCCGGAGCGCCGGGGTACGCCGACCTCGTCGAGGGGCTGGCGGCGGTGCTGGAGACGGCCTACGACGCGGTCGAGGTGGCGCCGGAGGTGAGCGCGGTCGTCGCCCGAGAGACCGCGTTCGACCCGTCGCTGGCGGCCGAGCGCGGCGTCCCGGAGGGGCCGGCGTTCGGTCGACTGGCCGACGGCGAGTCCGTCGACGTCGACGGCGAGACCGTCGAGCCGGAAGCCGTGTCGCGGGCGCGGACGGAACGCTTCCCGATCGACGGGGGCGCGTTCGACTGATAGATTTATAAATAGCGGCGCTTTTTCAGATTGCGAACGGAGTGCCTCTACTCGGGGCGATCGGCCGTGAACGCCGGTGATTTCGGCGTCCGACTCGCGTCAGACGAACGGGCAAAAATAAATACGTCCGGGTCGCAACCACACCATATAATGGACTCCATCGTTGAGGACGCCATCGACGAAGCCGAAGAGGCCCCCGCAGAGGACGCCGGGGGAGCCGGCGAGGGCGCCGCCGGAGGGAGCGCCGGCGCGCCGCCACAGAGCGGGACCATGACTGACGACGAGCTACAGGACGTCCTCCAGGACCTCCAGACGAACATTACGGTCGTCGGCTGCGGGGGCGCCGGCGGGAACACGGTCAACCGCATGAAACAGGAGGGGATCCACGGCGCGAAGCTCGTCGCCGCCAACACCGACGTTCAACACCTCGTCAACATCGAGGCCGACACGAAGATCCTCATGGGCCAGCAGAAGACGCAGGGCCGCGGCGCCGGCTCGCTGCCGCAGGTGGGCGAGGAGGCCGCCATCGAGTCCCAAGAAGAGATCCAGGACGCCATCGACGGCTCCGACATGGTGTTCGTCACCGCCGGGCTCGGCGGCGGCACGGGGACCGGCTCCGCGCCGGTCGTCGCGAAGGCCGCCCGCGAGTCGGGCGCCCTCACCATCGCCATCGTCACGACGCCGTTCACGGCCGAGGGCGAGGTCCGCCGAACGAACGCCGAGGCCGGCTTAGAGCGGCTCCGCGACGTCTCGGACACGGTCATCGTCGTCCCCAACGACCGCCTGCTCGACGCGGTCGGGAAGCTCCCGGTCCGGCAGGCGTTCAAGGTGTCCGACGAGGTGCTGATGCGCTCGGTGAAGGGGATCACGGAGCTCATCACGATGCCCGGACTGGTGAACCTCGACTTCGCCGACGTCCGGACCGTCATGGAGAAGGGCGGGGTCGCGATGATCGGCCTCGGCGAGTCGGACTCCGACTCGAAGGCCCAGGACTCGGTGAAGTCGGCGCTGCGCTCGCCCCTGCTCGACGTCGACATCTCCGGCGCGAACTCCGCGCTGGTGAACGTCACCGGCGGCACGGACATGTCCATCGAGGAGGCGGAGGGCGTCGTCGAGGAGATCTACGACCGGATCGACCCCGACGCGCGGATCATCTGGGGAACCTCGGTCGACGACGAGCTCGAGGGGGAGATGCGCACCATGATCGTCGTGACCGGCGTCGAGTCGCCGCAGATCTACGGCAACAACGGCGAGCCGCCGGAGGGGACGAACCCGGAGATGGAAGACATCGACTACGTGGAGTGATCGCCTAGGCCGGGGGCGCATCAAAAGGTAAAAACCGTCTCGACTCGAATCAACTGGCAACATGGACGTTCCGTACGATCTCAACAGCTACATTCGGGTGCTGAAGCTGGCGAGCACGCCGAGCACCGACGAGTTCCTCCAGGTGTCGAAGATCGCCGGCGCCGGGATCCTGCTGATCGGGTTCATCGGGTTCCTGATGTTCGCCATCATGAGCCTGCTCCCGGGGGTCGGCGCGTAATGCCGATCTACTCGGTCAAGACGACGGCGAGCCAGGAGCGCACCGTCGCCGACATGCTCGCCGAGAAGGAGACCCCCGAGATCCAGGCCGTCATCGCCCCGGATCAGCTCACGAGCTACGTGATGGTCGAGGCGACTGACGGGACCGCGTTCGGGCGAATCCTCGACGAGATCCCGCACGCCCGCGGCGTCATTCAGGGCGGCGACGGTCCCGCCGAGAGCCCCTTCTCCGAGGTCGAACATTTCCTCTCACCGACCCCGGACGTCGAGGGGATCGCCGAAGGCGACATCGTCGAGCTGATCGCCGGCCCGTTCAAGGGCGAGAAGGCGCGGGTCCAGCGGATCGACGAGGGGAAAGACCAGGTGACCGTCGAGCTGTACGAGGCGACCGTGCCGATTCCGGTGACGGTCCGCGGCGACCAGATCCGCGTGCTCGACAGCGAAGAGCGGTAGGGTAGCCGGAGGAGCGGTAGGGTAGCGGCCCTCGGCGCGTTGACGCCGGGTTCGCACGCAACGACAAGGGCTTTATTCGACGACGACGGACCGTACGGACATGTTCGGCCACGGCGCGCCGGCGGTGTTGAGCGTGATCCCCGACACGTTCACGTTCGCGTGGATCGTCGCGATCCTCTTCGCGACGGCGTGGCTGCTGGACAGTCGCGGGCTGGCCGCGGGTCGGGCGCTCGCGGCCGCGACGTGGGCGCTGTTCGGGCTCTTCTGGCTGTCGACGGTGCCGTACTTCGCGTTCGAACACCAGAGCTACGTCGAGTCGATCCTCGCGCTCGTCGGCTTCCCCGCTAGCGTGTACGCGGGGTACCTGCTGTACGACGGGCGCGCGTCGCTTTTCACCCTCACCCGGGCCATCGCGCTCATGCTGTTCATCTACCTCCCGTTCGAGACGATCCCGGCGTTCACGGTCGCCGGGTTCGCGGTCCCGGAGCCCCGTCGGATCCTCATCGAGGTCGTGGCGGCCCAGACGGGAGCCCTCATCGACCTCCTCGGATACGCGCCGGAGGCGGTGACGAGCAGGGAGGGGTACGATGCGGCGTACTCGTGGACGCTGGAGGACGGCCACACCGTCGTCATCCACATCGTGTTGGCGTGTACGGGGCTCGGGAGCATGGCCATCTTCGGCGGCCTCGTGGCCGCCGTCGAGGCCCCCATCTCCCGGAAGCTCCGCGCGCTCGCGGTGTCGATTCCGCTCATCTACGTCCTAAACATCCTCCGGACGACGTTCATCTCGGTGGTGTCGGGGAACCAGTACATGCACTGGTACCCGGACCTGGTGTTGACGATGTTCGGCGCGAGCGACCCGTACCGGGTCTCCTTCCTCATCTCCGACCGCATCATGAGCCAGGTGTTGGCGGTCGTGGCGCTCATCGCGATCACCTTCCTCGCGGTGCGGGAGCTGCCCGAGCTGGCGGTCATCTTAGAGGACGTCCTCTACCTCCTCACCGGCGAGGAACACGACCTGACGGAGGCGCTCGACCTCCCGCGCGAGCCGACGAACCGATAGGAACGGCGTCGAGTCCCCGAAGTATCTCCGAGATATATAGCGATATATAGCAAGCTATAGACGTGGCGGGCGGGTACGGGCGACCATGACCGCGAGAACGCGAAGCGGCGTCCCGGACGCCGCTCCGAGGGCCCGGTCGCGGCGAGGTGATCGGCGGTGCTGAGCGCGGTCGACCCGTTCGTGTACCTCGAGACGAACGTCGCCAAGCTGGCCTTGGCGACCGCGCTCGGCATGTTTCTCGGGTTAGAGCGCGAGTGGTCACAGAAGTCGGCCGGGATCCGGACGTTCGCGCTGGTCAGCCTCGCGGCGGCGGTGTTCTCGCTGCTCGACGAGCCGGGACTGCTCGTCGTCGGCGGGGTGTTAGTGGTCGCCAGCGCGGTGCTTCTGGCGGTTCGGAGCTTCGTCGAGGCCGACGTCGACGGGCTCTCCCTGACGACGTCGGCGTCGATGCTCGTCGCCTACGGGGTGGGAGTCCTCGTCGCCGAGGGACTGTTCATCGAGTCGGTGACGGTGGCGGTGTTATCGTCGCTCCTGCTCGTGTTGAAACGAGAGCTTCACGAGTTCGCGTGGGGACTCTCCCGCGAGGAGGTCCGCAGCGCGGTGGAGTTCACCATCCTCGCGTTCGTCGTCTTTCCGCTGTTGCCCGCGGAGACGATCGATCCGTGGGGCGCGGTCCAGCCGCGGCTGGTCTGGTCGCTCGTGGTCGCGGTCAGCGCCATCGGCTTCGTCAACTACGTGTTAGTGAAGCGGTATCAGGGGCGCGGCTACGCGGTCACGGGCTTTTTCGGCGGGCTCGTGAACTCGACCGCCGTCGTCGCGGAGATGGCGAAGCGCGCGAAAGGCCGGACGGACCTCCGCGAGATCGCGGTGGGGTCGATCCTGCTCGCGAACGCGGCCATGGCGTTCCGGAACGCCGCGGTGGTGGCCGTCTTCGCCCCCGAGGCGGCGCTCGTCGTCGGGGTGCCGCTCGGCACGATCACCGTCGCGGGGATCGGCGTCGCCGTGTGGCGGAGCGACTGGCGGACGGCGATGGAGGCGGAGCTCACCTCCCCGTTCAGCCTCGGGAACGCCCTCACCTTCGGCGCCCTCTTCCTCGTCGTGCTGTTCGTCTCCGCGGTCGCCGAGGAGACGTTCGGGGCGGGGGGATTCGTCGCCACCGCCTTCCTCGCCGGGCTGGTGTCGTCGGGGACCTCGACGACCACGGCGGTGTCGCTTCTGGGCACCGGACAGATCGGCGTCGACACCGCCGTCGCGGGCGTTGTCGCCGGCACCGCCGCCAGCATCGTCGTCAAGACCGCCTTCGCGGCGAGCATCGCGCGCGACCTGGTCAGGCCGGTGTTCCTCTGGAACCTCCTGCTGATCGGCGCGGGCGTGATCGCCGGGCTGCCGCTGTTGCTGGTCTGAGGGCGAGGACGCCCGGCCCATCGGACACCGTCGCCGGAACCCGCTCAAGAGAGGTGTTCGGCGACGTCCGTCGTGGAGACCATCCCCACGTAGTCGTCGTCGACCACCGGGAGGTGTTTCACGCCGTACATCGTCATCATCGCGGCGACCTCCTGCATCATGAGGTCCGGCGTCACCGTCTCGACGTCCTCGGTCATCACGTCGCGGACCGTCGTCGCCGCCGGGTCGAGCCCGTCGGCGACCGCCCCGACGACGTCGCTCTGCGTGACGATACACCCGCCGCCCGTCGTCACGACGAGCGCGCTGATTTCGTCGTCACGCATCCGTCGGGCGGCCTCCCGGAGCGGCGCGTCCGCTCCGACCGTCTCCAGCGGCGTCGACATCACGTCCGCGACGCGGGTCCTGTCGTCGAGATCCATACCCCGATGTGTGTTACTGTATCTCATTACTCTTCCGGAACGCACAACGCGGAGAGGCTCCGCCCGGACTCCAGCTCGGTCGACGTCCCCCTCGGCACTCTCTCACTTCGCCCGAGAGAGGTGTGCCGTGAGGTCCGTCGTCGAGACCATTCCGATCGGCCTGCCGTCGCCGTCGGTCACCGGGAGGTGCGTGTAGCCGTGGGCGGTCGGCTCCGCCAGCTCCGCGACGGTGTCGTCGCGCCCCACCGTGACGACGTCGGTCGTCATGAACGCCTCGACCGGCGTCCGGTCGTTCGGATCGTTGTCACGGACGAGCGTGACGAAGTCCGTCGCGGTGATGAGCCCCGCCAGCGTTCCGTCCGCCTCGACGACGAGGATCGAGCTAACGCCGGTCTCACGCATCTGCGACGCCGCGTCGGCCGCGGCGGCCCCGCGTTCGATCGTCGTGAGGTCGGTCGACATGAGCCGATCGACGGGAACGTCGTTCATGAGTTACGATAACGCGAACCATGATAATTAATCATCCGGTCGGTCCGGCGGGCCGGCCGGCCGGCGGGCGGCAACTCACTCACCGACGAGCGCTACCTCACTCACCGACGAGCGATTCGGGGGCGCCGGCGAGGCCGACGAGCGCGTCGGCCTCGACGTGGTGGAGGTCACCGGGGATCACGAGCAGGTGGAGCGGGTCACCGAACTCGCGGTCGGCGAGCGCGCTCAGTCGGTCGGCGGCGACGACCGCGTCCGGCGATCCCGCGCGGGCGACGACGACGCCGAGCGCGTCTCCCCACTCCTCGGCGAGCAACCCGGCGGCGACGTCCGCGGTCATGTACTCCTCGTGGTCGGGGTCGGGTCCCGTCGGTCCCGTTCCGACCTTGATGTCGAGGTAGACGACGGTGTGCAGCCCGCGCTCTCGGTTCGCTTCGATGGTCTCGACCACGCTCGCGGGGACGCCGTCGCCGCCGTGCGCGTACGGGAACGGGAGCGTCGTCGCCTTGCCGAACCGGTAGTTCTGGAGGCCGGTGAGGCTCGACGCCGCCGACTGGGCGGTCACGCCGTGGACCACCCGCGTGTCGATCCCCCGCTCCTCGGCGCGGAGGCGGAGGTCGGTGTGGGTGGTCGAGATCATCGTGTCGCCGGCGGTGAGGAAGGCGGCGTCGCCGGACGCGGCCGCCTCGAAGATCGGCTCCGGATCCCGCTCGACGCCGGCGCGGTCGCGCACCTCGATGTCGACCCCGTGGTGCGCCTCGAGGGCGGAGACGTCGGCGCCGACCAGCCGGCTGGTGTAGAACTCCGCGAAGACCCGGTCGGCCTCGCGGAGCGCCGCTCGCCCCTCGACGGTGACGGAGCGCTCGTCGTAGAGGCCGAGTCCGATGAACGTGAGCATGTCCGCGCTCGGCGCGCGCCGGCTAAAAGGGCGCGGAAACCCCGTCCGATATCGTGGAAACGTTTGACACCCTAATAGACCTTCATGATTGTCCCTTGGGATTCCATAGCAAGCCATAAGAGGGAACCAACACAACTTCCGGCCACGAGGCCCACTCGGGCTCACACACCACTATGACTGACGACGAACTCATCTGGCGGATATCGGGGGGATCCGGTGACGGGATCGCTTCGACCAGCCAGAACTTCGCGAAGGCCTTGATGCGATCGGGGCTCAACGTCTTCACGCATCGGCACTACCCGTCGCGGATCCGCGGCGGTCACACCTACACCGAGGTCCGCGCGTCGGCGGACCCCGTCGAATCCCGGGGCGACGGCTACAACTTCCTGCTCGCGCTCGGCGACTCGTTCGCCCGCAATCCGCAGGAGGAGGCCGTCTACGGCAACGAGGAGATCAAACCGCTCTCGGAGAACCTGGACGAACTCCGCGAGGGCGGCGTCATCGTCTACGACGAGGGGCTCTTGGACGCCTCCGATATCCCGGACTTCGACGAGCGCGTCGAGGAGAACGACTGGCACGTGTACCCCCTCGACCTCCGCGGGCTCGCCCGCGACATGGGTCGCGAGGTCATGCGCAACACCGCCGGCGTCGGCGCGACCTGCGCGCTGACCGGCATGGAACTCGACCACGTCGAGGACCTGATGCGCGACGCCATGCCGGAGAAGATCCTCGAGCCGAACATCGAGATCCTCGAGACCGCCTACGACCAAGTCAGCGAGGAGCACGACGTCGACGCGTCGGACGTGTCGGTCCCGGCCGGCGAACACGGCGAGACCCAGCTGCTCATGTCCGGCTCGGACGCCATCGCCTACGGCGCCATCGACGAGGGGTGCCGCTTTATCGCCGGTTACCCGATGACGCCGTGGACCGAGGTGTTCACCATCATGACGCAGAACCTGCCGAAGCTCGGCGGGATCTCCGAGCAGGTGGAAGACGAGATCGCCGCTGCCGCGCTCGCGGTGGGCGCCTCCCACGCCGGCGTCAAGGCGATGTCCGGCTCCTCCGGCGGCGGCTTCGCGCTGATGTCCGAGCCGCTCGGGCTCGCGGAGATGACGGAGACGCCGGTCGTCCTCGTCGAGGCCATGCGCGCCGGTCCCTCGACCGGGATGCCGACGAAGCCGGAGCAGTCCGACCTCGAACACGTCCTCTACACCTCGCAGGGCGACTCCCAGCGGGTCGTCCTCGCCCCGGGAACCGTCGAGGAGGCGTACGAGCAGTCGCGGCTTGCCTTCCGGCTCGCCTACGAGTACCAGATCCCGTCGATCCTCCTGTACGACCAGAAGCTCGGCGGCGAGATGACGAACGTCCCGAAGAGCCACTTCGACCGCGAGCCGAACCCGGCCCTCGGGAAGACGCTCTCGGAGGACGCGCTGGTCGACGAGCCGCACAGCGGGGACGGGAAGTTCCACCGCTTCCAGCACGACGTCGACGACGGCGTCTCGCCGCGGTCGATCCCCGGCCAGAAGGGCGGTCGCTTCCTCGCGACCGGCAACGAGCACGACCCGACCGGCCACATCAGCGAGTCCCCGGACAACCGGGTCGCGCAGATCGATCGCCGGACCCAGAAGCTGGAGGCGATCCGCGACGACCTCGACACCGTCGACACCGGCTCGTACGCCGGTCCCGGGGACGCCGAGTACGGCATCCTCACGTTCGGTAGCCAGCAGGGCACCGTCGAGGAGGCGGTCGGCCGCCTCAACGACGCCGGGGTCTCGGTGAAGTCGTACGGCGTCTCGGACATGGCGCCGTTCCCGACCGAGCAGGTCGAGGCGTTCGTCGAGAGCGTCGACGAGGTCCTCGTCGTCGAGATGACGGCGTCGGGACAGTTCCGCGGGCTCGTCCAGAAGAACCTCGGCCGCTACGGCGAGAAGCTGTCGAGCCTGCTGAAGTACAACGGGAACCCGTTCGAGCCGGCAGAGGTCGTCGACGGGTTCGAGGCCGCGATCGTCGAGGGGGACGGCGACGCGTCCGGCCACCAGACCACCTTCGTCCCAGCCGCAGGTGACTAACCAATGAGCACGTTTTCAGCGATCGGCGACGAGCGAGAGATCGACCGCGACGAGTACACCCCTAGCGTCGAGCCGCAGCCGACCTGGTGTCCGGGCTGCGGTGACTTCAGCGTCCTGAAGGCGCTGAAGCAGGCGCTGCCGGAGGTCGGGCGCACGCCCGAGGAGACCCTGCTGTGTACCGGGATCGGCTGTTCGGGTAAGCTGAACAGCTACCTCGACACGTACGGGTTCCACACGATCCACGGGCGCTCGCTGCCCGTGGCCCGCGCCGCGAAGCTCGCGAACCCCGACCTCGAAGTGATCGCCGCCGGCGGCGACGGCGACGGCTACGGGATCGGCGGGAACCACTTCGTCCACACGGCCCGGGAGAACCACGACATGACGTACATCGTGTTCAACAACGAGATCTTCGGGCTCACGAAGGGGCAGACCTCCCCGACCAGTCCGAAGGGCCACAAGTCGAAGACGCAGCCCTCGGGCAGCGCAAAGGAGCCGATCAAGCCGCTCTCGATGTCTTTGAACGCCGGCGCCTCCTACGTCGCCCGGACGGCCGCGGTGAACCCGAACCAGGCGAAGGAGATCATCACCGAGGCGATCGAACACGACGGGTTCGCGCACGTCGACTTCCTCACCCAGTGTCCGACCTGGAACAAGGACGCGCGCCAGTACGTCCCGTACATCGACGTCAACGAGTCCGACGACTACGAGTTCGACAAGACGGACCGCGTCGAGGCCGCCGAGATGATGCGCGAGACCGAGGAGTCGCTGTACGAGGGCGAAGTCCTCACCGGCCGCTTCTACGTCGACGAGGACCGCCCCTCGTACGGCGAGGAGAAGCAGGCCATCGGCGAAATGCCCGACGAACCGCTCGCCGAGCGCTACTGGGACGACGACTACGAGTGGGAGCGCTCCCACGACATGTTCCTCGACAAACACGCCTGATCGAGGCCGGCGACCGTTCACGGCGCTGCGAGTTCGTTTTTTGATTCGGAAGGTATTTTTTCATTGGTGACAAACGAAGTGATATGAGTACGGTATCGACGGAAGAGCGGATCCTCTCCGTGTTAGAAGAGGACGCGCAGGCGTCCTGCGGAGAGATCGCCGAGCGGGCGGACGTCTCGAAACCGACGGTTCGGAAGTACATCGACCGCCTCGAAGACCGGGGCGTGATCGTCGGCTACTCCGCGGAGGTCGACCCGAAGAAGCTCTCCTCGCAGTCGATCGCCATGGTGGGAATGGACGTCGATTCGGGCCAGTACGTGGAGGCCACCCGAGCGCTGAAGTCGCTCGACGAGGTCCAGGCGCTGTACACCTCCTCGGGCGACCACATGCTGATGGCCGAGGTCCGCGCCGGCGACGGCGACGAACTCGGCGACGTCATCTCCGAGAAGCTGCTCGGCGTCGACGGCGTCACCGCGGCGCACCCGTCGTTCCTCCAGGAGCGGCTGAAGTAGGCCGCCGCTCCGGTTTCCGCCGTCGCGCCCGCGTCAGGCGAGCGCTCGCGGGTCCGCGACGACGACCGACTCGTCGCCCGCCGGGCTCCGGCGGGTCCCGCGCCGCGCGAACCCGTGCGCGCTGAAAAACTCCTCCGCACTGGGGCGGTCCGGCGGGACCGTCGCGCGCAGCGTCTCGACCCCGCGGTCGGCGAGCGCGTTCCCGACGCGGGCGAGGAGCTCGTCCGCGACCCCCTCCCCCGCGCGGTTCGGGTGGACCCACAGCGCCAGCAGCTCCGCCTCCGTCCCGTCCAGATCCGGGTGTGCGATCGCCAGGCCGACGGGCCCCTCATCGCTGTCCATCAGGAAGGACCACTCCGCCTCGGCAGCGGCCTCGCGGACGCCGGCGGCCGACACGTCGAGCAAAGGCGCGCCGATGTCGTCGAACACCGTCTCCTCGCGGGCTCGCGACACCGCGGTCCGCAGCGTCTCCGCGTCGTCGGGACGAGCCGCCCGGAGCTTCATGGTCAACCGTGAGTAAAGAACGCACCTATAGGTTTCGGCGGCGGCGCGATTCGCTGCCGGCGGCGGCGCGATTCGCTGCCGGCGGCGGCCGACCAACACGGCCGGGAGCACGGAAGCGAGCGCGGGAACCGTCGGAAGCGCTACTCCACCGGTTCGATGCCGATCGCGACCGCGATACCCTCTACCTCCCACTCCTCGACGAGACCGCCGTCCGCGTCCGCCGCGTCGCTCGGGTCGTCGAGCCACGCGTCGGCGCGCACCTCGCCGGCGATCAGGTCGGCGTGGTCGTCGACGAAGCCGGCGACGCGGTCGTCGTCGACCGCGACGCCGACGCGGATCCGCGCTTCGACGTCCAGGTCGAGTTCCTTCCGCATCTCCTGGATCCGGCGGATCACGTCGCGGGCGTAGCCCTCGGACTCGATATCGGGGGTGAGGGAAGTGTCGATGTAGACGGTCCCGCCCTCGAAGTCGGCGCCGGAGACGTTCGCCGGCGGCTCCGCGACGTACTCGACCATCCCGTCGTCGAGGTCGACCGGCTCGCCGTCGACGGTCACCTTGCCGCCCTCGACCGCCGCGCGGGTCGCGCCCTGGACCGCCTCCATCACCTTCTGCGCGTCGCCGCCGAACGCCGGCCCGATGGCGGCCATCTGCGGCTCCGCGGTCTCGACCAGTTCGTCGAAGGCGTCGGTGACGACCACCTCGCGAGCGTTGACGCGGTCGGCGATCAGGGCTTCGAGCCGGTCGACCGCGGCCGCGACCGTCTCGTCATCGGTCTCGACGACCACGCGCGGCACGGGCCAGCGGAGCTTACGGCCGGCCTGCTGGCGCGCGTTCGCGGCCGCCTCCTCGACGTCGCGGAAGACCGCCACGTCGCGCTCGAGGTCGGGGTCGCGCAGGTCGGCGTCCGGTTCGGGATACGACAGCGCGTGGACCGTCGTCGCCTCGCCGTCGAGCCGCTGGTACATCCGCTCGGCGAGGTACGGCGCGATCGGCGCGAGCAGCCGGATCACCTCGTCGAGGACGGTCGCGAGCGTGGCGTACGCGCCGCGCTTCGAGGCGGAGTCGGCCTCCTCCCACATCCGGTCACGGACCGCCTTCACGTAGAACCGCGAGACGTCCTGCGTGACGAACTCGATCACGGCGTTGACCGCGTCGCTCACGCGGTAGTCGTCCCAGGCGTCGGCGACCTCGGCCTCGACGGACTGGAGCCGCGAGAGCACCCACTCGTCGACGAGCTCGAGCTCGCCGTCCGAGAGGTCGGCGTCGGCGGGGTCGTAACCGTCGAGCTCCATGTACTCCAGCGGGAACCGGAACACGTTCCAGAGGATGTTGAGCTTCCCCTGGATCTCGCCGAGCCCGTCCCACTCGAACGCGAGGTCGACCCCCTGCTGGTCGTGGCTGAGCAGGTACGTGCGGAGCGGGTCGCGCCCGGCGCGGTCGATCGCCTCCTCTGGCGTGACGATGTTGCCGACCGACTTCGACATCTTCCGCCCGTCCTCGTCGTTCGCGAAGCCGTGCATCAGCACCTCCTCGTAGGGGATCTCGCCGACCGCGGCGGTCCCCATTCCGAGCTGCGACCAGAACCAGCCGCGGGTCTGGTCGTGCGCCTCGACGACGAGGTCGGCGGGCCACAGCTCCTCGTGGGCGTCCGTCTCGCTCGGGTAGCCGAGCGTGCCCCACGTCGCGACCGAGGAGTCGAGCCACACGTCGAACACGTCCTCGACCCGGCGGTACGTCGTCCCGTCCTCGACGATCGTGAGGTCGTCGACCGAGGGGCGGTGGAGGTCGATCGACTCGGGGTCGACGTCTTCCTCGACTCGCTCGGCCAGCTCCTCGCGGGTGCCGATCACGATCATGTCCTCGTCGAGGTTCCCTGCCGCCGCGTCCTCAGGGACCCAGATGGGGATCGGGATCCCCCAGTAGCGCTGGCGGGAGACGTTCCAGTCGGGCGCGTCCTCGATGAAGTCGCGGAAGCGGTTGTCCCGCGCCCACTCGGGGTGCCACTCCGAGTCCTCCATGTTGTCGAGGAGCTCGTCTTTCACGTCCGTGATCGAGATGAACCACTGGTCGGTGACCAGCTGGATGATCCCGGTGTCACACCGCCAGCAGTGGCCGTAGCTGTGCTCGACGGTGCCGTGCGCGAGCATGTGGCCGTCCGCGACGAGGTCGTCGACGATGTCGGCGTTGGCGTCGCGCACGAACTGCCCGGCGTACTCGCCGGCCGCCTCGGTGAACTCGCCGTTGGGCGCGACCGGACAGAAGATGTCTAAGCCGAGCTCCGTGCCGCGGTGGAAGTCCTCCTCCCCGTGACCCGGCGCGGAGTGGACGAGGCCGGTGCGGTCGGCCTCGACGTAGTCGGCCGCGTACACCTCGCCGGCGCCCTCGAAGTCGGGGTACTCGGCGACGCGGTCGGCGAGCGGGTGGTCGTACGCCCAGCCGACCAGCTCGTCGCCGGTGAGCTCGGCCTCGACCTCGTAGCTCTCGTATCGGCCCTCCTGTAACACGTCCTCGACGCACTCCGCGGCGACGTAGATGAGCTCCGCCTCGCCGTCCTTCTCGGCGCGGACGGCGTTGTACGTGAGCTCCTCGTCGACGGCGACGAAGGTGTTCGCGGGGACCGTCCACGGCGTCGTCGTCCAGATGACGAGACTCCCCTCCCGGTCCGCGAGCGGGAACTTCACGTAGATGGAGGGGTCCTCGACGTCCTCGTACTCGACCTCGTTGTTGGCGAGCCCCGTCTCACAGCGCGGGCACTGAGAGATGGAGCGTTTCCCCTGCTCGACGAGGCCGTTGTCGGCCACCTCGGAGAACGCCCACCAGGCGGCCTCCATGTACTCCGGCGAGATGGTCTCGTAGGGGTCGTCCCAGTCCATCCACGCGCCGATGGACTTGAAGTCCTCGTCCATCGCCGCCCGGTTCTCGAGGGCGAACTCCTTACACTTCTCGATGAACGGCTCCATGCCGTACTCCTCGATGTCTCGCTTGTTCTCGAAGCCGAGCTCCTCCTCGACTTTCACCTCGATCGGGAGCCCGTGCATGTCGTAGCCGGGGCGGTCGGTGACGCGGTGGCCGGTCATCCGCTCGTGGCGGATGATCGCGTCCTTCAGCGTCTTGTTCCAGGCCGTCCCGAGATGCATCTGCCCGGAGGTGTACGGCGGGCCGTCCACGAAAAAGAACGGCGGGTCGTCGGCGTGCGCCTCCTTCGCCGCCTCGTAGGCGTCGTGGTCGTCCCAGTACTCGTCGACCGCGGCCTCGACGTCCGCGGGCGCGTACTGGTCGTCGATCTGCTCCATACGCGTTGGTCTGCGCGCGCGTATTTGAATACGGCGGAGTCGTGGGAACGGTTCAGCGGCCGGGGGACGGGACAAGACACTACTGCCGGGAGCCGAACGCTCCGGACATGGAGACCCCGCGAGTCGTGCGCGAGAACCTCGGGTACGCGCTCCTCGGCGGGCCGGCGCTGGCCGCCGTCTCGTTCGTCGCCGGCGCTGAGTTCCTCGGCGCGGCCGCGGGCGTCGTCGCGGCCGCGACGTACGCGCTCGGCTGGGCGCTCTCGGCGCGGCGGTCCGAGTCGGCGGCGGCGCGGTCGGCGGCGGCGCGGTCGGCGGCGGCGCAGTCAGCGGCGGACGCGGACGGCGATCGCGAGCGTCGCGAGCGAGAGGCCGAGGCGGAGAAGGGCGGCTACGGCGGGGGCGGCGGCGGGTAGCGGTCGAGGCCGCCGTCGCTCATCGCGGAGCGGCGGAGTCGCCGCTCACCGCGGGTCGGGCGCGCCGTCGGAGAAGTAGTCGGCGAGCCGCTCGGCGGCCTCCGTCGCGCGCGGCGTCACCAGGGCGAACCGGACCCACTCGTCGCGAGCGGTGCCGAACGCGTCGCCCGGCATCCCCGCGACGCCCGCCTCGTCGACCAGGCGCTTGACGTTCGCCATCGTGCCGGGGAATCCCTCGAAGCGCGCGAGGACGTAGAAGGCGCCCGCCGGACGGCTGTACTCCGCGCCCGCCGCGTCGAGCGCGTCGGTGAACGCGTCGACGCGGTCCGCGAGCAGGCCGCGCGCCTCGGCGTAGTAGCGCTGCGGCGTTTCGGCGAGCGCGTGAGACACCGCGTACTGGGAGGGGCGCGCCCCGGCGACGTTCACGAGCATGTGTCGCGTCTTGGCGTCACCGACGTGCGCCTCCGGGAAGACCCCGTAGCCGACGCGGAACCCCGTGATCGCCATCGACTTCGAGAAGCCGCCGGTGACTATCACGCGGTCCGAATCGAGCGTCAGCGCCGACTCGAACGAGCCGGAGAGGTCGAACCGGTCGTACACCTCGTCGACGACGACGAGCGCGTCGACCGCCTCCGCGATACTGACGACCTCGCGGACCGCGTCGAGGTCGTACACCGCCCCAGTGGGGTTGTTCGGCGTGTTGAGGACGATGAGGGCGGTGTCCGCGCTCGCGGCCTCGCGGACCGCGTCCACGTCGAGGCTTCCGTCGCGGGCGGTCGGCACGAGCGTCGGCTCCCCGCCGAGCAGGTGGGTCTTTCCGGGATAGTACGGGTACACGGGGTCCATGAGCAGCGCCTCGTCGCCGGCGCCGCGGTCGAGGGCGCGCGCCATGGCGAGGTAGTTCGCCTCGCCGGTGCCGTTGGTGACGACCACGCGGTCGGGGGCGACGCCCTCGCGGGTCGCGATGGCCTCCCGGAGCTCGCGGAGCCCCTCGCTCGGCGGGTACTGGAAGTCGGCGGGCGGGAGGTCGGCGTACTCGCGGAGCGCCTCGCGCAGCGCGGCGGGCGGCTCCCAGTCGGGGTTGCCGCTCACCATGTCGATGACGTCGCCGTCGGCGGCCGCGGCGTACTGCATCACGTGGAAGAACTTCGGCTCCTCGTACTCCATACGGTCGGGTCGGGCGCGCCCGCCGTGGCTCTTTCGACCCGCGAGCGGCGCCGCGGGCGGAGCGGGGCGTCGCGGGGCGGAGCGCCGCGGAGCGGGG
>NZ_SGXU01000168.1:322-876 GCF_005435015.1 Halorubrum sp. SP9 | reverse complement strand
GTTGCGCTTGGTTTCGATAGTGCGTCGGTCGCTTGGGCGTATCTAGTCTCTTACTTAGTTACCGCGTTTCTCGGTCTCTGGTTCCTCCACTCCCGAACACCAATATTTAATTGGTCGGTTCAGTATACTCCGGTACGCAGAACGCTGCTAACGTTTTCGGCACCACTAGTCGTCACGGCTGCGATGAGCGCTGTCTTCTCCGATATCGATATTTTTCTTCTCGGCGCCCTAGCCGGCGCGGGTCCCGTGGGTGAGTACAACGCTGTCTACCCCCTCGCGCAGTTCCTCACGATGACCGTCTCCGCATTCGGCTTCCTCTTCGTCCCTGTGATCTCTGAACTCCACGCCGACGGAGATCACGACGCGCTCCGTCGTCTGATTCGCACAATCACTAAGTGGGCCCTACTGGCGAATCTTCCGCTTACCCTCTTGCTATCTCTTTTCCCTGAAACAATTGTATCTATTACATTTGGCCCCAAATACGTTGCCGCGGCGCCAGTGCTTCCGATTCTGGCAGTCGGATTCTTTGTTCATACTGCGGCGGCCCTAAGCGG
>NZ_SGXU01000168.1:0-305 GCF_005435015.1 Halorubrum sp. SP9 | reverse complement strand
ACCTCGATCGGCAAGACTCGACTCATCATGTACGACAACTTCCTCGTTGCGGTACTCAATGTGGTGGTTAATGTGGCACTCATCCCTGATTTTGGGGCTTTCGGTGCCGCACTCGCCACGACGGCTTCGTACCTGACCTTAGGGGTATTGTACATCTACCAAATATGGAATAAAATTGACGTTAATCCCATCTCGATGGGTCTATTTAAACCGGCAGTCGTCGCCACCATAGTTGCCGGTCTCGTCTACCTGCCGGTCGTCGCGACTCTCCAACGATCGGCCTTCTCACTGGTGGTTGCCTGTGT
>NZ_SGXU01000167.1:0-877 GCF_005435015.1 Halorubrum sp. SP9 | reverse complement strand
GAGTAGGAACAGGCAAGAGCGGATCGCCGGTCGGTTGAAATACACCAAAGAGGACCATACCGCCGCCGATAGCGGTTGCTAGGAGGGCGACTGCACCGATTATTACGTGTGTTTGTTCGAAGAACTCACTAGCAGACATCTCCTCTGAATCCGGCTTTGGGTGGACGACAGTATCTCTCGGTAAGGGGTACTCAGAGTCGGGGAAATTAATCCACCAATAGTCCCCGTTGTTGATTGATCCCTTCTTGAGCATTCCCTGCTCAACCATTTCATCGAGACGGTCAGAGATCGTCTGACGATCTCTATCAATCACCGACTCAAGTGACCCAAGAGAGTGTATCGCATCATCGCTGTACCATAACTCTCGGAATACGGCTTCTTGAAGGAGTTCGTTCTGCGTATTGTTGTTCAATCGCTGCTTGAAGTAGTCTGGTATACCCTCATCTTCCCGTTCCGCATTCACGTAACGGCGATGTACGTTCGCCAAATCACTATCCTCGTTCACTGAAAGCCGGTTTCAGCGGCCGTTCAAAGTATCTATCGGCTCTCATGATCGACTGATGCTTCCAACCAAGGCATCGGTGAACCTGGAGGTGTGGAATCGTGGTTAGACAAGCTGCTCAGGTGATCGGGCTGCTCATGACGATTCTGACGCTGGTTAGTTGGTTAGTGATCAACAGCAACCTTCCGGGCACTGTCGGAGCTGGAGTCAACCTCGTCGCGGTTATCGTGTCGATGTTGACCGGGCTGTTTGCTTATGTTGCTGTGATCAAGTCCTGAGAGCGGCAGGGCGTATCAGTAGCCGCCTCAAATTATTCGTCCGGGCGACATCGTAGTCGCATCGCCGATCCGAACGCCACTTATCCGCCGCCCGCCT
>NZ_SGXU01000166.1:0-881 GCF_005435015.1 Halorubrum sp. SP9 | reverse complement strand
CCATCCGAGCCGTGACGACCAGCGATATGTCGACGTACGTGTTCTGGGACGACACGGTCGACGAGGGGTACTGCTCGGAAGGAATGACCGTGAACACCGCCGAAGGTGAGAAAACGCTCTCCGAGGCCGAGCAGATGTCTACGGACCTTCCAATGTCGAGTGTCCTGATTAGCGACGACCACCACGTCTTCGGCGACGGAGAGAAGCTGCTCGCCGAACACGACCTCGACTTCCCCGAGGATACCGAAGAAGAAGGCGAAGACGAAGGCGGCTCGGAAGGCGGCAGCAGTGCTGGGACTGGTGGCACGGCCGGAGGAACGGGCGGTGGTGGGACCAGTGGTGGAGTCAGTCCGCCACAGCGTTCCGAGCTGTCGTTCAACGCCAGCACGGACTCCCCGAGTGCAATCACGGGCGCGTTCTCGGACGTGAACAGCGCTATCGACCAGAAGAAGATGAGCCTACGAGACAACTACGATGTGTCCAGCAGCGACATCGTCGTCGAGGTCGACACCATCGAAATCGAACTGGAGGGCGACCAAGTCTGGGAGCGAGCGTGGTTCATCTCGAACAAGCTCAAAGATTTAGATAGTATAGGGGAAGCAACCTCCATCGTGTTCGAGTACGTCGCACAAGGAACGGACACCTCTTCCAGCGTCTTCGAGGCTGGCTTCGAGGGGTCCGCAGCGGAGTTCGCCGACCACTTCGGAACGAATCATATTCCGGAGAGCTTCATCAGCGCTGGTGGGGACTCGGAAGGCGAGGCTGTCCTCATCATCGATACGGAGTCGATTCAGGACAACACCCGCGAGGCAACACTCGACGTGCTACAGGAGGCACTCGAAGGTCTCGGTGGGATTAACAACGTCGAGCTGGTGGTCTCT
>NZ_SGXU01000165.1:0-885 GCF_005435015.1 Halorubrum sp. SP9 | reverse complement strand
AAGACGTGGGTGCTCCGTGTGTTCGCAGCGTCAGTCATCTGCTCAATTGCTGTCCTCGGCCTCGCAACGCTCGGGTGGGTCGGCTTGGTCGTCGGTGGGGTGTTCTCAACAGCCGTCATCGGCGCTGTCCTGCTCTGGACAGTCGCAGAAATGATTGAGGATGGCCTCTCACACCCTGAATCCTAAACGTGGGCTACGCAGCAGTCGTCCAGGCGTATTGTTCGTAAGCGGGATCATCTGTCGGCTCTCCACCCGTCTCTGTGTCTCTGGTCGTGGATCGTGTCTCGATCTGTGAGGGATCAATAGCGATGGATACCTCGATCTCGGTTTGTGGGAGATTGTTGTTTGATGGCGTGATCCGATGCGTGGCTTCTTGAACCTCGTACTGGAGGGGGTTCACATCTGCCGAGACACCTGAACACGCGGGTGTTGCGCTGACACGGTCATATGGGCGGACCATTGGGGCCAACGAAAGCGTCATTGAGCCACCTGAAACCTCGTCAAGTGCCTGTTTGAGCTGTGACTTTGCCTCCGTCTCCAAACGCCCTGCGATTGTTGTCTTGGAGGTGTCTGACTCTGTCAGTTCTCCCCCGTACCGTTCAACGAGCGGGGGGTACGTTGCGACAGCCTCGGGGTATGAACTGCTGAACGGTGACTCAACAGATAACGGGCCAACAGTAGCGAGATTCTTCGTCGCGCCTTTTAGTCGGAGGGCGTTGAATGGACGCATCTCGTACAGACAGTTGTTCGCGATGACCCGTGGTGTGCCTGCTGACTCGGGTGTGAGATCATACTGCTGGCTATCTGCGTTGACAGCACGGAGCACAACCCCACTTTTCCCATCGGGTTCGAACCATACGCGAGCGTCAGTTACATCCGTCACCA
>NZ_SGXU01000164.1:0-890 GCF_005435015.1 Halorubrum sp. SP9 | reverse complement strand
AGCAGGCCAAAGTCGCTGGGAAGAGCTCTCACGAAGGATGGCGAGTGACAGCTGATGGGGACCAGTTCTATGCTGATACACGGTACGTCCGGCTCGAGAACGACGAGGGGACGTCTCATGGGTACGCGCAGATTGTCCGGGACATGACTGAGCGACGCCAGCAGCGGCGTCGTACTGAGCGGTTCGTTGAAGAGTCTGAGGACGTGATCGCAATCGTCGGGACAGACGGGACGTTTAGCTACGTTAGCGGCTCAGCACAAGCAGTTCTTGCGTATGATCCAAATGAGATGGTCGGTGAGAATATCTTCGATTACGTCTATGAAACTGAACGCGAGCAGTTGATGCAGACGTTTTTCGCTACTGTCGAAAGCACGGATGCTGACCAGCAGGCAGAATGTCGCTTCAAATCGGGTAACGACGACTGGCTCAATATTGAGTTACAGTGCCGGAATATGTTGGACGACGACGCTATCGACGGAATGCTGCTGTACCTCCGAGACGTTACCGACAGTAAACAGCGTGCACGCCGATTTGAGAGTATCTTCAATCAGACGTTCCAGTTTGCGGGGTTGTTGGAACCTGACGGAACGGTTATCGAGGTGAACGACAGTGAAATAATACCCGCTAGCGATCAAAGTGACGGAATAGCTGGAGATCTATTCCACGAAACGCCCTTCTGGGTGCACTCAGAGACAGTACAAAATAAAGTACAGGATGCGATCACTCAAGCCCGAAAGGGTGAGACCGTTCGATTCAAAACGGAGATGCAAGACGCGTCCGGTCTCGCGACGGTTGACCTCTCGATAAAACCGGTCATAACGGGTGAAGGAGATATTTCTGTGCTTGTCGCAGAGGGTCGCGACATTACCGACCAACAGCACCGACGCCAG
>NZ_SGXU01000163.1:634-900 GCF_005435015.1 Halorubrum sp. SP9 | reverse complement strand
CGTTCACCCGGCAACGAAACGATCAGCGGAACGTGTAGCAACGACTCGTGGAGATATCGCGGGTGCGTGTAGTACCCGTGTTCGCCGAACGCATCCCCGTGGTCGGCCGTCACGACAATCAGACTCTCTTCGAGCAGCCCGCGATCGTCGAGCGAGTCGAAGAACGCGCGGAGCTGATCGTCCAGATATCGGATCTCCCCGTCGTAGGCATCAATTAACAACTGCCGCTCCTCGTCCACGATCTCGTCGGGGCTGTCGATCGTCTT
>NZ_SGXU01000163.1:0-600 GCF_005435015.1 Halorubrum sp. SP9 | reverse complement strand
AGAGCGTCTGCGCCTCGTCGTTCGACAGTTCGCGGTCGGCGTACGTGTAGCCCGCAGGCGGATTGTATGGCCCGTGAGGATCCATATAGTGGTTCCACAGGAAGAAGGGCCGATCGTCGCCGATTGAATCCAACCAAGAGAGCGATCGGTCGTTGATTTCCGCGGCACGAGCGTGGTACTCTCCTTTATTCAAGACAAACTTGTTCAGCGCTCGCTGCGCGAGCGCGACGAACCGATTCTGCCCGAGGACGAGGTCGTCGTCGAAGGTATCGAACCCGCTGTCGTAGCCGTACGCCCGCGAGACGTAGGGATTCGAATGGAACCCGGCGGTTCGGAACCTTGCTTCCGAGAGTCGATCAGCGACCGTCTTCGGCACGTATCTGTACCCGTTCGCAGCGAACACGTCGGGATAGCGCCCGCTCAACAGCGCCGGGACGGCCTCTCGGGTGTGTGAACTCGCGGAGATCGCCGTCGTGAATTCGAGCTCTCTGTCCGCGAGTTCGTCGAGGAACGGACTCGTCTCCCGATTGTAGCCGTGCGCTCCGAGGTGATCCGCACGGAGCGCGTCGATCGAGAGGAGAATGGTGTTCGGGCGATCAG
>NZ_SGXU01000162.1:0-911 GCF_005435015.1 Halorubrum sp. SP9 | reverse complement strand
TTCGTCACTACGGTACTCGGGGAGGAGCCGGAGGGCGACGGACCGGACGAATGGCTGAGTGAACTCGGACAGTGGGTCGATGAGAACAGCGTGACCGTCAAACGCACGCTGAAGGGAGCGAACAGAGAGTTCGACGTAACGCTCGATTCGTTCGAGGCGACAATTGAGCCGGCTCTCGGTGGTGGCAAACTGTCCACGTCCGACTTGGGAAGTGAAGACGATCTTGACGCGGTACTTGAGGAGGCAGAGACCTTCGCGGACACTCGCGAGCTCTTCGGCGTCGAAGAGGGTGGGAAGTCGCTCTGGGAACGCTTTAGCAACGAACTGGACACAATGACATCGCTCTATCCGAACGCGTCGGTCACCACCAGCATGCGAGCGACAGCAGAAAGCAATACTGTCCCCAGTGTTACGACGGTCGAGTCACGGCTTCGGGACGCAAAGGGCCACCGCGTCGATGAAACGTCGGCGCAGTATCGTCGGATTACGGGTAACTCCACCACTGAGTCTGCCCCTGACGCCATCTGCGACGATCTGAAGGTGTGGCTTCGGTCGAACGAGGAGGACGTTCGAGGAACCGTCGACGCAGCTACGGCCGAGTTTTCCGACGTTGACCTCGCAACACTATTCGAGACCGCGTGGGACGGCGAGCCACTATCGGAGCGCACTGTCGTCGATACCGCAGTTGTCCAGCAGGCCGAGGCCTATGCGACCGTTCGTGAATTGTTCGACGATTCGGACGGCGAAAGTCTCTGGTCACAGCTTGAGGACGCTGCCAGAGAACTCCGCTCTGAGCATCCAGAAACGCTGACACGGGAATCTGTCGACGCGGTGTTGACATCGTCGACGCCGCCGACGCCGACTCGCGTCGATGACCTGATCGAGGAGGCCAAAGACCCGATTTCCGGTAC
>NZ_SGXU01000161.1:0-917 GCF_005435015.1 Halorubrum sp. SP9 | reverse complement strand
GGGAGAATCGGCAACAATTCAGAATATCACCGTTGCTGACGCTAACGGTGGTAATGGTAATCAGGTAGAGATTGACAACATTAGCGTCGCCAAAACTGGCGGCGGTGCCATCACTGCGGCTGACGTTGACCAGATCGAGCTGGTCGTTGGGGGACAGACCATCGCGACGAACGACTCTGTCTCCAGCCTCAGTGATGTCCGCTTCGGTACGAGCAGCACCGAATTTAGCTCGAACGGTGCGTTCTCTAACACCGACACCGACAGTGACAGCGAGGACGAGCTTGTCCTCGACGACGGTGGATCTGAAGTAATTGACGTCGTCGTCACGTTCACTTCCGACGCGGAAGTTGACGGTGACACTCTGTCAACTACGACCACTGTCAACCTTCTCAGTGACGCCCAATCCGGATCCACGGTTGAGGCGTTCTCGGGGCCGAGTTACACCTCGACCTCCGCAGCGAGCTCCGCTCTCACGCTGAACGATGGTGAGGCGCCGAACCTACAGAAGGCGACCCACTACGTCAGCGGTGACAGCAGTATCGGTGCGACGATCGAACTCGTCTTCGACGAGAACGTCGACACGAGTACGATCGCTAATTCCGACATTACTGTCGGGCTTGACAACGGCAACACGCTGAACCTCGGTAGCGCCACGTCAGCTGGTGCGTCCAGCTCTCAACTGTTCGTCAACACGTCGAACACCGTCTACAACAACGTCCAGAACGTCTCCATTTCCGGCGTTGATGACAACGGTGGAAACACGATCGACGACACGTTCGACGTGACCTTCGCGCCGTCCACGGTTTACACGCCCACGAACAGCGTGGCCGAGTCTGACTTCTTCGACGCGTTCTCCGGTGAGAACGTCGCGATCGAAGGTGCTGAGGACGACGCGTTCGACATCGACGGCCCCGGCG
>NZ_SGXU01000160.1:0-917 GCF_005435015.1 Halorubrum sp. SP9 | reverse complement strand
CCTGAAGCGACGACAAGAGACGGGCGAGATATACTATCACCCGGAGTTAGACCTTGAGGGGTTGGGAAATACTCCGAACGATAGCAATTAGTTACGCTGTTGCTCCCGGATCGTGTTGGCTATTTCATCGTAATTAGGAACACCAGCGAAGGTAACAAGCGACGCGCCGGTTCCCGATGAAAACTGGATGTTTCCATGACCGATTAGTTTCTCACTCCAAGAGGCTCCTGTTTGGAGTTGGCGAATATCCTCAATCCGATATTCGTTGGTTGATGAACCCAGTATCCCCGTCTTTTGAATCACCCGTTCGGTTGTAACAACGTATCTGGAATTATACCGGGCCAGTATCGGGACAAAAATGGTAATAAAACCAATTCCAATGAACATGAGGAAGATT
The DNA here is from genome assembly GCF_005435015.1 of Halorubrum sp. SP9. Taxonomy (NCBI): domain Archaea; kingdom Methanobacteriati; phylum Methanobacteriota; class Halobacteria; order Halobacteriales; family Haloferacaceae; genus Halorubrum; species Halorubrum sp. SP9. Next base: position 520 of record NZ_SGXU01000160.1, on the reverse strand, counting down.
GACCCAATGATCCACCCGGCCCAATTTGACCATGACGGTCGGATATTATGAAGCACCTCTTCACCCTCAAGTAGGGTTACGCCGTCGGCAGAAGGCACACCGTTCGACATACTCCCGTATTTCTATCAATACACTTAGTGATTTGGGAGGTTTGTTTCGGTTAATCTTAACCAACGCCGGTGGGTTCCGAATCTTCAATGTTGGTTAAGGATAGCGCCACCGTGGCGTTTACCCTCAATTAGTGCCGGTGTTCACAGGGTTCACAGCATTTCCTCAACTTAGGAGAATAGTGAGAGAGAAAGAAGAGAGTCATATATACAAACAAAGTAGGGTGAACCCCTGTGAACCCTGTTCACCTAAGCGATCCTCGCCGGGGGAAAATATATTCAACCGGGGACTGACCTCTTTGTATCCGGTGCGCGTAACCGTGCGCTGGATAAGAACACGGTGAATACATCAATGGTTTTCAAGAAGATCACGCTGATCGGGACGAGCGAGGAGAGCTTCGACGCCGCGGCCG
>NZ_SGXU01000159.1:0-922 GCF_005435015.1 Halorubrum sp. SP9 | reverse complement strand
ATGTGACGAAGACGGGAGGTGGGGATCTCGACCCCAGCCAGATCGTGTTAGTCGTTGATGGGACCCGTGTGGGTACAGTCTCTGCTAACGCAACCTCAGTTAACGATCCATGGCGGACAGGAACGAGTGCTGTCTTTGAGAATATCGACAATGGACAGTCCTACACTGACGGACAGAATGTTGATATACGACTAGTTCACGACCCCAGCGGTAACAGTATCTACGAGACCACGATAACCGTTCGTTCACCGTAGAAATACTCTGGAACCGCAGCTTTCTATTTAACAATCTGCTGTAATTTGTTGAGTAAACTCCTTTTGAGCTGCCGCTCACGCTCGCCAGCGATCTTGAGACTGATTTGGCAGAAAATTCACGCTATCCCCTCATATATAATATCTCAATCCCGTCAGACCGGTGTGACTGAGCCGTTCCATTTGAACTAGTCCCAGCAGGTCGGCCACAGCTATGACGGCTGGTACCCGTAACACAACCGGTTAATCCACCTCACGCGACGAGCGCACTAACCAAAGCATATCGACCGCGGATCATGAATACGTCCACGTCTGGGCTACGGGTCGCGCCGAGAATTCCCTTGTATAAGTTTTCAACCTAATCTCACGGATTTCAACAGCATCGGCATTACACTGTCTTCCGAGAAATATACTGGATATGTTCGATCCCTGGGAAGTTCGTACTGACGAACCGCAATCGGGACATCGGCGTATACGGTCTTCCCCGTCACCGTGAACGCGGCGGAAGTCCGCAGGCACGTGCGCGCCGCACCGAAGGCAATTGCCCCGGCTATCCCGAGATCGGCGCACCATCACGCCGACACCACTGCGGCTAACGCGTATCGGGGGATAGCGAGGACTACCGACTTAATATTACCCTCGGACAGGATACTTTGGCGGCGCCTATGGAG
>NZ_SGXU01000015.1:0-74427 GCF_005435015.1 Halorubrum sp. SP9 | reverse complement strand
GGTGCTGGTCGCGGACCGCGACTGGCGCGGCCCCGCCCGCGACGCCGGCTGGACGGTCGACGCCGCGTTCGAGCGCCGGGTCCACCGGTCGCTGACGCGCCACGTGCTGGTGTTGCGCCACGAGGAGGCGGCGGGTCGGACGGGCGACCCCTCCGTCCCAGCGGACCGAGAGTGAACGACCGATCGGCGGAATCGCTCCGATCGGGCGCTCGCGCGACAAGTTTCAGTTTCGCCCCGCCGCCGGGCAACGGTTAAGTGCGCGGCCTCTCGTGGTACTCGCATGACCGGGGACGCCGGCGATATGCTCTCGTGGGACGAGTCGGTGTTCCGCGACGAGTCGGTGTTCGAGATCGACCACGTTCCCGAGACGTTCCGCCACCGCGAGAGCCAGCTGGAGAACCTCAAGTACGCGCTCCGTCCCGCGGTCCGCGGCTCCCGCCCCCTCAACACGATGGTCCGCGGCCCGCCCGGGACCGGGAAGACCACCGCGGTCCAGAAGCTGTTCGGCGAGCTCGGCGCTCGGACGGAGGTGCGGACGGTACGCGTCAACTGCCAGGTCGACTCGACGCGCTACGCGGTGTTCTCCCGGCTGTTCGAGGGGATATTCGAGTACGAACCGCCCTCCTCGGGCATCTCCTTCAAGAAGCTGTTCGGCCAGATCACCGACCAGCTCGTCGAGGAGGACGAGGTGCTGGTCGTTGCCTTAGACGACGTCAACTACCTCTTCTACGAGAACGAGGCGTCCGACACGCTCTACTCCCTGCTCCGCGCCCACGAGGCGCACTCCGGCGCGAAGATCGGCGTCATCGTCGTCTCCTCCGACCTCGGCCTCGACGTGATCGACGACCTCGACACCCGGGTTCAGTCCGTCTTCCGTCCCGAGGAGGTGTACTTCCCCGTCTACGACGCCACCGAGATCTACGACATCCTCGCGGAGCGCGCCAAGCGCGGCTTCCACGAGGGGGTCATCGGCGACGCCGAGCTGGAGCGCGTCGCCGACCTCACCGCCGAGAGCGGGGACCTCCGGGTCGGGATCGACCTCCTGCGCCGGGCCGGGCTCAACGCCGAGATGCGCGCCTCGAAGACGATCTCCGAGGCGGACGTCGAGGAGGCGTACGACAAGTCGAAGCACGTCCACCTCTCGCGGTCGCTCCGCGGGCTCTCGGAGTCCGAGCGCGACCTCGTCCGCGTCCTCGCCGAACACGACGGCGAGCGCGCCGGCGCGGTGTACGACGCGTTCAACGACGAGACCGACCTCGGCTACACCCGCTACTCCGAGATCATCAACAAGCTCGACCAGCTCGGCGTGATCGACGCGGAGTACGCCGACGTCGACGGCCGCGGCCGCTCGCGGGAGCTGTCCCTGGCGTACGACGCCGAGGCGGTGTTGGACCGGCTGGAGTGACGGCGACGCCGGCCGCACCCGCACCGGCGTCGGTTCCCGCCCGACGCCTTTTCAACGCCGCCGCACGCAGTCGCTCTCATGAAGACGAGCGGCGGGAGCGACGCGGCGAAGCGACGCGCCGGCGAGTCGGCGGCCGAGGCGGCGACCGACGGCGACGTGGTCGGGCTGGGGACCGGCTCGACGGCGGCGCACGCGATCCGGCGGCTCGGCGACCGGGTCGACGCCGGCCTCGACGTCCGGGGGGTTCCCACCTCCTTCGCGAGCCGCGAACTCGCGGCCGAGGAGGGGATCCCCCGCCTCGACCTCTCCGAGGCGGTCGGTCCCGACGGGCCGGGGATCGACATCGCGATCGACGGCGCCGACCAGGTGGCGACCGGCGGCGAGGCGGGCGACGCCCTCGTCTCCGGCGGGGAACTTATAAAAGGCGGCGGCGCGGCGCACGCCCGCGAGAAGCTCGTCGACGCCGCGGCCGACCGCTTCCTCGTGGTCGTCGACCCCTCGAAGGAGTCGCCGCGGCTGGACCGATCGCTTCCGATCGAGGTGCTCCCCGCGGGACGGACCGCGGTCGCCGCGGCGGTCCGGGAGGCCGGCGGCGAGCCGACGCTGCGACGCGCGGACCGGAAGGACGGGCCCGTGGTGACCGACAACGGGAACCTCGTCCTCGACTGCGCGTTCGGTGAGATCACCGACCCCGCCGCCCTGTCGACGACGCTGTCCGCGACTCCGGGCGTCGTCGAACACGGACTCTTCGTCGGGCTCGCGGACGAGGTCCACGTCGGGACGGCGTCGGGCGTCCGCGTCGACGAGATCTGACCGAGCCGTCGCGGCGAACCGGTCGACGTCGCGGCCGCTCGGCGGTCGGCGTCCGAATAAAAGCGGTACGGAAACGAGTTCCGTCTTAGAGGTCGCGCGGCTGGACCGTCTTCCGGTCGTTGGCCTCGGCGCGGCGCGCGGCGTCTTCGAGCAGCTCGTCCACTTCGTCGTCCAGCGCGTCGTAGAAGTCCGAAGCGACGTTCTTGTCGTCCAGGGCTTCCTTGACGGCCGCTTTGACAATAAGGTCTGCCATGCGCTCGACGATATCCGTCGACAGTTAATAAGAGTTCCTGAATTCGACCGCGAGGGGCGCCGTGACGCCGGTTCGCGGAGGGCCGCGAACACAACCACTTATATATCTTGTGAGATTCCCGTCTCGGCGTCGACTCGAACTCGGTCCGGGGCCGCCTCGCAGCCCACTCGTTCGGGTCGCGTGGCGCTCGGTGCGCGTACAGGCCCCGTCGCTCGGTTTCGCGCGCGGCGCGTCCCCGGGCGCCGAACCGACAGGTTCGACCGGCTCCCCGGTCGACGGTCGTCCATGCGAGAGACGTTGGCGGCGCTCGAGGCGGGCGATATCGGGATCGAGGAGGCGGAGTCGCGGCTGGCGGGCTACGCGACCACGGACGCGGGGCGGTTCGACGCCGCCCGCGAGCGCCGCCGCGGGATCCCCGAGGCGATCCTCGCGGAGGGAAAGACGCCCGCCGAGGTCGCCGCGCTGGCCGCGACGGCGCTCGACACCACGGGCCGAGCGCTGGTGACGCGCGCGGACGAGTCCACGGCGGAGGCGGTCGCGTCGGCGGTCGACGTGGACGCGACGGTCGACCGCGACGACCGGGTCGGGACCGTCGTCGCGCACGCCGCCGGGTTCGAACCGCCGTCGCTCGACGCCGCGGTCGCGGTCGTGGCCGCCGGCACCGCGGACGCGCCGGTCGCCGGTGAGGCGGCGGTCGTCGCCCGCGAGGTCGGGGCGACGGTCGACCGGGTCGACGACGTCGGCGTCGCCAACCTCGACCGGATCCTCGATCAGGTCGACCGGATCCGCGAGGCCGACGCCGTCGTCGTGGCGGCGGGCCGCGAGGGCGCCCTCCCCACCGTCGTCGCCGGCCTCGTCGGCGCCCCCGTGATCGCCCTCCCGGTCTCGACCGGCTACGGCGTCGGCGGCGAGGGCGTCGCGGCGCTGGCGGGCGCGCTCCAGTCGTGTTCCGTGCTCACGACCGTCAACGTCGACGCCGGCTTCGTCGCCGGCGCGCAGGCCGGCCTGATCGCCCGCGCGGTCGACGCGGCGCGGGCCGAGTGAGCGCCCTCGTCCGCCGCGGTCGGGGGTCGCTCGGGACCCCGGTCGACGGCCCCGATCGGTCCCCGTCGGACCCGTCGATCGCCGGGGACCTCGGCTCGCATTAAACGCGCGAATACCGGAAGTCGACGGGCCCGAGAAAGGGTATTTGTTCGTCCAGTCCCTACCGGTTTTGCCGACGCACGTCGGCACCACATGCCACGCTGTGACCACTGCGGGTCGCACGTCTCGGACCGCTTCGCGCGCGTTTTCGCGGACGAGCGCGGCGACCTGAACGCGTGCCCGAAATGCTCCGCGAACGCGGGCATCGCCGAGGTGTCTCGCGAGCGGACTCGAACCGGGGACTGACCGGCCGAACGCCGATCGAAGACCGAGCGCACCGAGAGCGGCGGCGCCGTCTTCCGGCTTCGGGCGCATCCCCACGCATTTTGCGCTCGCGCTCGCACGGTCGCCCGTGGCCGACCACCACGTGTACGTGATCGAGTGCGCCGACGGCACCCTCTACACCGGGTACACGACCGACGTGGAGCGCCGCGTCGCCGAACACGACGCCGGCGAGGGCGCGAAGTACACCCGCGGTCGGACCCCCGTCACCCTGCGCCACGTCGAGTCGTTCGCCTCGCAGTCGGCGGCGATGTCGAGGGAGCACGCGATCAAGTCGCTGTCGCGCGCGGAGAAGGAGCGGCTGATCGGCGGGGACGGTGAGGGCGACGGCGAAAGCTGAGGGTTCCGACCCCGTTCACTCGACGAGCCGTTCGATCTCGGTGACGAGGATACCGGTCGCGCCGACCGACCGGAGCTCGGAGATGGTCTCGAACACGTCGCGCTCGTCGACGACGGCGTGGACCGCCACCATCCCGTTGCCGTCCTCGTCGGCCTCGACGTCCATCACCGTCGGGCCGCCGAGCCCGGGGATCACGTCTTTCACGTCGTCGAGCCGCGCCTTCGGCGCGTTCATCATCAGGTAGCGGCGGCCGTCCGCCGCGAGGACGGACTCGAAGGCGGTCACCACCTGGTCGACCTTCGCGTCGTCGACGACCTCGGGCCGAGCGAACAGCCGCACCGAGGAGTCGAGCACGTCGTCGATCACGGCCAGCCGGTTCACCTTCAGCGTCGTCCCCGTCGAGGTGATGTCGACGATGGCGTCGGCCATGTCGACGTGCGGGGTCAGCTCCGTCGCGCCCGTCACCGTGACCACGTCGGCGTCGACGCCCACGCGGTCGAGGTACTCGCCGGTGACGTTCGGGAACTCGGTGGCGATCGTCCGCCCCGCGAGGTCCTCGACGGCCGCCACGTCGCCGTCCTCGGGCGCCGCGAGGACGAGCTTACAGGAGCCGTACCCCAGATCGAGCAGGTCGACGAGGTCGCCGTCGGCCGCGGACGCGGCGTCGTCCGCCACCCCGCCAGACTCGGCCGCCTGATCGAGGCCCGTGACGCCGAGGTCGGCCGCGCCGTCGCGGACGTACTCGGGGATGTCGGCCGCCCGCGCGAACAGCACCGTCACGTCCTCGTCGACGGTGTCGGCGTACAGCTGGCGGTCGGCGGTCTCCTCGACGTGGAGCCCCGCGCGCTCCAACAGCGAGAGCGTCGGCTCGTGTAGGCGGCCCTTGTTGGGGACGGCGATGCGCATACGCGACGACTCGCGGGGACAGGGGGAAACGTTTTCGTCCGGCCGTCGCCGGGAGCGGGAAGCCGAACGCCTCGCGGTGGCGCGTGCCTGCGAGGCCGCTTCGCGGCCGAGCCGCGAGGGACCGGAGGTCCCTCTGGAAGCCGGCGCGAAGCGCCGGCGACAGCACCGCGCGAGGGAGTTGCGAGCGAAGCGAGCGACGAGGCTGGGGAGGCGTGAGGTGCGGTCGCTGTGCGGAGCGGGTGGACTCAGAGGGGCAGCCGCGAGGGCGGTGGTGGCCGCAAGTAAGCACCGCACCGAGCACCGCGAGCCAGGAGCGCAGCAAGGCCCCCGAGCCGTCGCGGCCGGGGCTTTAGAGGCGTTCACCGCCGAATCCAGTTCTAGTCACGTATCGCCGAGCGGCCGGGGATCCGGATGCTTCGATCACCTCTCCCGACCGAGGAATTCAGCCCGCGACCGCATCGAATCTCGTTCTCACCACCCAGTGCGCGACGGGGAGACAGCCGGCGAACGCGATCGGCCACGTGGTCAACTGCGAGGTCGGATCGGGCGGCGACACGAGACTCCCGACGACCAATCCACCGAGACCGGCGATAACGACGGTGGCGGTGGCTCGCTCCAGTCGGGACGGCGGCCACTCCCGGGACCGACCGCGACGCCACCACAGCAGGTAGTAGAACAACACAATTCCCGAGAGCGGTGCGAGAACGCCCCAAACGGCCGGATAGTCGCTCCCGCGAGCGTGGGCGTCGAAGTTGACCCAGACGCCGGACGCGAGCCAGACGGACAGGACGAGGGCGGCGCCGAACGCGACGGCGGGTGTGAGGAGGGACACGATCGAGTGTTCAGCCCGATCGGTAATCGGTCTTCCCCCAGAATGAATCGTCCGCGCGAGACCGATTTCTTCGAAGTCACCGACGTAGCCGCGCCGCTCAAGTGCCTCGCCGCCCAACGACGCGTATCGTGAGCGACGCCGACTCCCCCCTCTCGGAGGACCGCCCGACCGTCGACCGCCCGCTCCGCGTCGACGCCCCGTTCGAGCCCGCGGGCGACCAGCCGGAGGCGATAGAGCAACTGGTCGAGGGGTTCGAGTCGGGCGCGGACAAGCAGACGCTGCTCGGCGTCACCGGCTCTGGGAAGACGAACACCGTCTCGTGGGTCGCCGAGGAGTTAGACCAGCCCACCCTCGTACTCGCCCACAACAAGACGCTCGCGGCCCAGCTGTACGAGGAGTTCCGCGAGCTGTTCCCGGACAACGCCGTCGAGTACTTCGTCTCGTACTACGACTACTACCAGCCGGAGGCGTACGTCGAGCAGACGGACACGTTCATCGACAAGGAGATGTCGATAAACGAGGAGATCGACCGCCTGCGCCACTCCGCGACGCGCTCGCTGCTCACCCGCGACGACGTGATCGTGGTCGCGAGCGTCTCCGCCATCTACGGGCTCGGCGACCCGGGGAACTACCGCGACATGGCGCTCCGCCTCGAAGTCGGCGAGCAGGTCGGCCGCGAGGAGCTGCTCGCCCGGCTCGTCGACCTGAACTACGAGCGCAACGACGTGGACTTCACGCAGGGCACCTTCCGCGTGCGGGGCGACACCGTCGAGATATACCCGATGTACGGGCGGTACGCGGTGCGGGTCGAGCTGTGGGGCGAGGAGATCGACCGGATGCTCAAGGTGGACCCGATGCACGGCGAGGTCGTGAGCGAGGAGCCCGCCGTCATGCTCCACCCGGCGGAGCACTACTCGATCCCGGACGACAAACTGGAGCAGGCGATCGCGGAGATCGAGGAGCTGATGGCGAAGCGGGTCAGCTACTTCGAGCGACAGGGCGACCTCGTCGCCGCCCAGCGCATCGAGGAGCGCACCACCTTCGACCTGGAGATGCTCCGGGAGGCCGGCTACTGCTCGGGGATCGAGAACTACTCGGTCCACATGGACGACCGCGAGTCCGGCGACGCGCCCTACACCCTGCTCGACTACTTCCCCGACGACTTCCTCACCGTCGTCGACGAGTCCCACCAGACGATCCCCCAGATCAAAGGCCAGTACGAGGGCGACAAGTCGCGGAAGGACTCGCTCGTCGAGAACGGGTTCCGGCTCCCGACCGCGTACGACAACCGCCCCCTCACCTTCGAGGAGTTCGAGGCGAAGACCGACCGCACCCTCTACGTCTCGGCGACGCCCGGCGACTACGAGCGCGAGACCTCCGACCGGATCGTCGAGCAGATCGTCCGCCCGACCCACCTCGTCGACCCGAAGGTGGAGGTGACGGGCGCCACGGGACAGGTCGACGACCTCCTCGAGCGCGTCGACGAGCGGATCGAGCGCGACGAGCGGGTCCTCGTCACCACGCTCACCAAGCGGATGGCCGAGGACCTCACGGAGTACTTCGAGGAGGCCGGGATCGACGTGGCGTACATGCACGACGAGACGGACACCCTCGAACGCCACGAGATCATCCGCGACCTCCGCTTGGGCAACATCGACGTGCTCGTCGGCATCAATCTGCTCCGGGAGGGGCTCGACATCCCGGAGGTCTCCCTCGTCGCCATCCTCGACGCCGACCAGGAGGGATTCCTCCGCTCCACCACGACGCTCGTCCAGACGATGGGGCGGGCCGCCCGCAACGTCAACGGCGAGGTCGTCCTCTACGCCGACGCGGTGACGGATTCGATGGAGGCCGCGATCGAGGAGACCCAGCGCCGCCGCGAGATCCAGCTCGAGTACAACGAGCAGCACGGGTACGAGGCGACCACCATCGACAAGCCGGTGGGCGAGACGAACCTCCCCGGCTCGAAGACGGACACCTCGAACGTGAGCGTCGGCGACGTGGAGAGCGAAGACGAGGCGGAAGCGCAGATCGAGGCGCTCGAAGACCGCATGGACGAGGCCGCGAGCAACCTCGAGTTCGAGCTGGCGGCGGACATCCGCGACCGGATCGCGGAGCTGCGGCGCGCCTTCGAGCTCGACGCGGGCGACGAGGGCGTCCCCGCGCCGGCGATGGAGGAGTAGCGGTCGGAGCGCCCCCGCACGTCGACCCCGCGGCTCCGATTCTCAGTCCGCGTCACCGTGACGACGGGGTTTTACCTCGCTGCGTCGGAGGCGGGCACGTGTACCGTCGCGCGGTCGTCGCCGGCGCGCTCGCCGTCGCCACCGGCGGGTGCGTCGACCGCCTCCACGACGTCGCCGCCTCGACGCCCGGCGACCTCGGCGTGCGGAGCCGGTACGTCGACGGCAACCCGATGGTCGACGACCGCAGCGTGCTCGCGCGCCCCGAGGAGCTGGTGACGCACGCGGCCTCCTTCCGTTCCGCCGCCGCGGCCCGCGGCGCGCTCAAACCCGACGCGACCGAGTCCCGCGAGTTCGTCGAGCGCACCGACTTCGTCGACGACGGCGGCGACGCGGTCCTCGTGATCGCTCAGCGGCTCACGGCGCCGGAGGTCAAACTCCGACTCGGCGGGATCAGCCGCACGGGCGACCGCTCGCTCCGGATCGCCGTCGACCGGGGCGGCGTCCGCGGCGAGGTCGAGACCGACGAGCCGGTCGTGAAGACGCTCCTGTTGCGACTCACAGACGAACGCGGGCCGCCGGAGCGCGTGATCGTCGTCATCGGCGACGGGCGCGCCGGAATCACGGTGTGAGTGCGCTCGGCCCGAGGCGCCCCTTCCTCGACTCGGTCCCGCGATCGTTTTGTGATCGGAACGCGTCCGACCCTCCATGTCACTCCGCAGTCGGCTCCTCGGATCGGCCCTCCTCGTCGTCGGCGTCGCCGCGATCGCGGCCACGGTTTCCCTCGCCCCCACGGTCCCTCCGGAACCGGCGGCCGACTCGGTATCGCTCATCGTTCCCACGCCGTACTCCCTCATCGCGACGCCGCCCCTCCTCGCGCTCGGTTCGGTGTTCCTGGTGGGCGGGGCCGCCGCGTTCGCCGACGCGACCCTCTCGGCGCGCGCGACGCTCGTCGCGCCCGTCCTCGGCGGGATCGCCGCGTTCGCACTCGTCACCGGCGTCGTCACCGCGCCCGCGGCGACCCTCCCGGCGCTCGCCGAGGCGGACGCGCTGGTGGCCCTGACCTCCGGGCCTCCCGGTACCATCGCGACCGGTGCCGTCGGCGGCGGCGCCGTGGCGCCGATCGTCCGTGCGACGATCGCCGAGGACACCGCCGCGCTGCTCGCGGGGTCGGTCCTGCTGTTCGCCGCGCTCGCGGCGGGGGCGTCGGACCCCGTCTCGCTGGTCGGCGGCGGGGTCGGCGGCGCTCTCGCGGTCGGCGTGCTCTGGGCGGTTGATCCCGATCGCTGGCGGCCCTGACTGACTCCCGACCGGTCGCCCCCGATCAGTTCCCCGACCGATCGCTCTCCGTCTCCAGTCGATGTCGCGGTCGGCCCCGCGAGTCGCCGCCTCCTTCCGGGTGCGATCGGTGTTGTCCGCGTCTCACGTCTCGTCGCCCGCTCGCGCCCGGCTCCGGGCTCGCGCTTCTCGCCGAACCGTTCGGCTGAGTCCTCGCACTTGGACTACCGTAGGGGGCTCGACGCCGCCAGTTTAGAACTGTAGCGATCCCCCGTAACCGGAGATCACTGCTTAGTCCCCGTCTCCGTACCGCCCGTTCGTGGATCGGAGGAACAACCCCGCTCCCCACTATGAAAGTGAAATTGTTGTACTACAATTTTGTTGGTAATACTTATACCAGTGGAGTCTGTGTGGTCCGATACGGTTCACACGGCTACACACACGGTGCGCTGTGAGACCGTCTCCCGAGCGACACGACAGCGGTCGGACTCACCAGACTGACGATAGACAGTGGCAGCGGCAATCCAACGCAATCGGTCATGTTTGAGACGCGATGAGTGAAAGCGAAAACGCAAACACGAACGCGAGTACAGGCGCAGATACAGAGCCGGACATTTTCTCGGAGAGAACGCAGCTGAAGCCCTACGAGTACAGCGAGTTCCTCGACTACGTCGAGGCGATTCGGAACAGCTACTGGGTGCACACGGAGTTTAATTTCGACGGCGACGTCCAAGACTTCAAGGTCAACACGACGCCCGCCGAGCAGACGGTTATCAAGCGGACGATGTTGGCTATCGCGCAGATCGAGGTGCAGGTGAAGACGTTCTGGTCGGACATCTACGAGGAGATGCCCAAAGCCGAGGTCGGGAACGTGGGCATGACCTTCGCGGAAAGCGAGGTGCGGCACATGGACGCGTACAGTCACCTACTGGACGTCTTAGGGATCACGGACGACTTCGAGCAGGTGACCGAGGAGCCGGCGATCAAAGAGCGGATCGAGTACCTCGACGAGTATCTGGAGAAGAGCGAGAGCGACGACGAGCGGGAGTACGTGATGAGCATCCTGCTGTTCAGCACGTTCGTCGAGCACGTGTCGCTGTTCAGCCAGTTTCTCATCATGACGAGCTTCGACAAGCACGAAAAGAAGTTCACGGGGATAGCGAACGCCGTCGAAGCGACCAGCAAGGAGGAGCAGATTCACGGGCTGTTCGGGGTCGAGCTGGTGGAGACGATCAGAGCGGAGAACCCGGGCCTCTTCGACGACGACTTCGAGGAGGACGTCCAGGAGGCCTGTCGGCAGGCCTACGAGGCGGAGACGGAGATTCTGGACTGGATATTCGCCGACGGCGAGCTGGAGTTCCTCCCCAGGGCGCAGGTCGACGCGTTCCTGCGAGACCGGTTCAATCAGAGCTTGGAGAACGTCGGCGTGGAACCGATATTCGAGACGGACGACGACCTGCTCGAAGAGACGCGCTGGTTCGACGAGGACATCATGATGACGAAGGATAACGACTTCTTCAGCAAGCGGTCGACCACGTACAACAAACACACGCAGAGCGTTACCGCGGAGGACATGTTCTAACGATGGCACAAACAGCACTCGACGGCGTTGCGGAACAGCATAATGAACCGTTTTACTGGCTGAACGAGGACAGCAGGGAGTTCCTCAGAGAGGGATACCTGATCGAGGGTGTCGAAGCGGAAGAGCGAGTCAGACAGATAGCGGAGCGCGCCGAAGAGATCCTCGGCGAAGAGGGCTTCGCGGACAGGTTCTACGAGTACATGAGCCGCGGCTTCTACAGTCTCGCCAGCCCGGTGTGGGCCAACTTCGGACTGGACAGAGGCCTCCCTATCAGCTGTTTCGGCAGCTACATGGAGGACAACATCGAGAGTATCCTCTACACCCAAGCCGAGGTGGGTGAGATGACCAAGCAGGGCGGCGGCACGAGCGGGTACTTCGGCGAGCTGCGGCCGCGGGGCAGTCAGATAACGAACAACGGCAAGAGCAACGGGAGTTACAGCTTCACGGAGCTGTTCGACACGATCATTAACGTCATTAGTCAGGGCGAAACCCGGCGCGGGCAGTTCGCCGGCTACATCGACGTCGAACACGACGACCTAGAGGAGTGGCTCAACATCAAAACCGAGGGGGACCCGGTACAGGACATCTACTACGGCGTCATCGTCGGCGACGACTGGTTTCAGGCGATGATCGACGGCGACGAGGAGAAGCGGGAGACCTGGGCGGACATCATCGAGACCCGGATCAACGTCGGCGTTCCGTACATCATCTTCCGGGGGAACATGAACGAGGGGAAGCCGCAGGTGTACAAGGACAAGGACTACCAAATAAACGCGTCCAACCTCTGTACCGAGATCGCGCTGCCGGCCACCGCGGACGAGAGCTTCGTCTGCTGTCTCTCGAGCATGAACGCGCTCCACTACGACGAGTGGAAGGACACCGACGCGGTGGAGACGCTGACCCGGTTCCTCGACGCGGTGATGGAGGAGTTCATCCAGCGCACGGAGGGAGTCCGGTTCATGGAGCGGGCCGTGCGGTTCGCGAAGCGGCACAGAGCGATCGGGATCGGCGTCCTCGGGTGGCACAGCTACCTCCAGAGCGAGATGATCCCCTTCGACAGCATGGAGGCGATGGAGAAGAACGAGGAGATATTCCGGACGATCAGAGAACGGAGCTACGAGGCGAGCGAAGCGCTTGCCGACGAGTTCGGAGAGCCGGAGGTTCTCGAAGGGTACGGTAGGCGGAACACGACGACGATGAGCGTGGCCCCGACGAAATCGAGCAGCGTCATTCTGGGTCAGGTCAGCCCGAGCATCGAGCCGCTGAAATCGAACTACTTCGTGCGAGACGGTGCGAAGCTGAAGTCGACGCAGAAGAACAGATTCCTTCAAGCGATACTGGCCGAGCGGGGCAAGGACACCCGCGAGGTCTGGGACAGCATCGCGAATAAAGACGGGAGCGTCCAGCATCTCGACTGTCTGACGGACAGAGAGAAAGAGGTGTTCAAGACCTTCGCCGAGATACCGCAGATGGCGATAATCAACCAGGCGGCACAGAGGCAGAAACACATCGACCAATCACAGAGCGTGAACGTCTCGATCGACCCGAGCGAAGTGAGCGTCAAGGAGATCAATCAGCTCTACATAGAGGCTTGGAAGAAAGGGGTCAAGAGCCTCTACTATCAGCACAGTGTGAACGCCGCGCAGAAGTTCAGCCGAGACATTCTCGAGTGTCGGGCCTGTGAGAGCTGATCGCTACTCGTAATCGGTTCGCATACCGTCCCGGTCTCCGTCTTCGACTCCAGGTCGACATCCCGATCCGCCTCGTGGTCGACATCTTTGGATCCGGAAACGTCGGCGACTCGGGCGATGTCGGCGGCGCGGCCGCCGTCGGGCCGCTCTGAGTCGTCGATCCCGACCGCTGGCGGTTGTAGCCTCGTCGCGTTCGGGTGGTCGCCGCGCGACGAGCGCTCAGTCGCTCGGCCGCTCCGTCTCCGTCTCGAGGTCGATGTCGGCCTCGTCGACCTCGAACTCCTCTACCTCGGCGTCCGGGACCTCCTCCCCGTCCCGGCTCGTCGAGAGGTTCCCGTCGGAGTAGCTGTCGAGCTCCTCCAACGCGGACTCGATGTCCTCCAAGCCGAGCAGCTTCTCCGTCTCCTCGTCGAACTCCAGACTCTCTAACCCCTCCATCTGCTGGACGTCGGAGCCGGAGAGCGCCTTGCCGTAGCGGCCGACGAGGCTGGTGAGCTCCTGCGGGAGGACGAAGGTGGTGGACTCGCCTTTCCCGATCTCTTCGAGGGTCTCCATGCCGCGCTCGATGATGGCGCGCTCGCCCATCGACTCGGCGGAGCGCGCGCGGAGCACGGTCGAGATCGCGTCCCCCTGCGCCTCGAGGATCTGGGACTGCTTCTCCCCCTGCGCGCGGATGATGTTCGACTGCTTGTCCCCCTCCGCCTGCTCGACCGCGGAGCGGCGTTCCCCCTGCGCTTCGAGGATCATCGCGCGGCGGCGGCGCTCGGCGCCGGTCTGCTGCTCCATCGCGCGCTGGACCTCCTGGGAGGGGCTCACCTCGCGGACCTCGACGGCCTCGACGCGGATCCCCCACTCGTCGGTGGGCTCGTCTAACTCCTCGTTGATCCGGTCGTTGATGAGCTCCCGCTGCGAGAGCGTGTCGTCGAGCTCCATGTCACCGATGACGGCGCGGAGGGTGGTTTGCGCGAGGTTCGAGACGGCGTTCTTGTAGTTGTCGACCTCGAGGAACGCCTTCTTGGCGTCCATCACCTTGATGTAGACGACCGCGTCGGCGGTCACGGGCGAGTTGTCCCGCGTGATCGCCGACTGGCTCGGCACGTCGATCGTCTGCGTCCGCATGTCGAACGCGTACGTCCGCGAGACGAACGGCGGGATGACGTGGACGCCCGGCTCGAGCAGTTCCCGGTACTCGCCGAAGACGGTGAGGGCCTCCTTGTCGTAGGCGTCGACGATCTCGACGGCGCTGACGACCGTGACGACCGCCAGAAGCACCGCGAGCGCCGCGACGCCGAAGACGAGGCTCTGCCCCAAGAGGGCGACGCCGACGAGGAGGGCGACGCCGAGCGCGAGGTACTGCCAGACCCCGTCCGGGATCTCCGCCAGCAGATCCTCCATCTCGGCGGACTCGCCGCGCGGACCTTGTGTTCCCATACCCGAAGTTGCGGCCCGACGCTGTTAACGGTTGGCACGAGACCGTCTCCGAGATACCGGAAACGCCGGCACGGGCCGGCCGGCTTTAACTGCGCAGCGCCGGAAGGTCGGTCCATGCCATCCGACGAGGACGACGACCGCCAGTTCGACACCCGAAGCGTCCACGCCGGCTCCGACCCGGACCCGACGACCGGGGCCCGCGCGACGCCCATCTACCAGACGACCGCCTACCAGTTCGACGACGCCGACCACGCCGCGGATCTCTTCGCCTTAGAGGAGGCCGGAAACGTCTACTCCCGGCTGATGAACCCGACCAACGCCGCCCTCGAAGAGCGGATCGCCTCGCTGGAGGGCGGCGTCGGCGCGGTCGCGACCGCCTCGGGCATGGCCGCGCTCGACCTGACGACGTTCCTGCTCGCCTCGGCGGGCGACAACGTCGTCACCTCGTCGGCGCTGTACGGCGGCACCTACACCTACCTCACCCACTCCGTCGAGCGCCGCGGCGTCTCCACGCGCTTCGTCGACCCGCTCGACTACGAGGGGTACGCCGAGGCGATCGACGAGGACACCGCCTACGTCCACCTCGAAACGATCGGGAACCCCGCCCTCGTCACGCCCGACATCCAGCGGATCGCCGATATCGCCCACGACCGCGGGGTCCCGCTGTTCGTCGACAACACGTTCGCGACGCCGTACCTCTGCCGGCCGCTCGAACACGGCGCGGACCTCGTCTGGGAGTCGACGACGAAGTGGCTGACGGGCAACGGCACCACGGTCGGCGGGGTCGTCGTCGACGGCGGCTCGTTCCCGTGGGCCGACCACGCCGAGAAGTACCCGGAGATCGCGCAGGACAACCCCGCGTACCACGGGATCAACTTCGCCGAACGGTTCGGCGACGCCGCCTTCACCTTCGCGGCGGTCACCCGCGGGCTGCGCGACCTGGGCGACCAGCAGTCGCCGTTCGACGCGTGGAACACGCTCCAGCAGACGGAGTCGCTCCCGCTGCGGATGGACCGCCACTGCGAGAACGCCGCCGTCGTCGCGGAGTACCTCGACGACCACGACGATATCGCGTGGGTGAACTACCCCGGCCTGGAGAGCCACGAGACCCACGAGGAGGCGAGCGAGTACCTCGACGGTGGGTACGGCGGGATGCTCACCTTCGGGCTGGAGGCGGGCTACGAGGCCGCCCGGGCGACCGTCGAGGAGGCGGACCTCGCCTCGCTGGTCGCGAACGTCGGCGACTCGAAGACGCTCGTGATCCACCCGGCGTCGACCACGCACCAGCAGCTGACGGGCGAGGAGAAGGAGGCCGCGGGCGTCACCGACGACATGGTGCGCCTGTCGGTCGGCATCGAGGACCCCGCCGACATCGTCGCCGACCTGGAGGCTGCCATCGAGGCGGCGACGGCGTAAGCGCGGTCCGCCCGCCTCCGACGGTTGGTTCCGTTGAAATTCTCGGGGACTGACACACCCTGTGCGAGATACAGGGGATCTAGTCAGCAGGTGAAAGGCCTTCTTTTCTCTATCCACGTCTTGAATCAGCCGGTGAAATGCGCCTGCGAACTGAACGAGGTGAGGAGGGGCTATCGAACTAAGGCGAGAGACGCGGGTTGTCTACCCACCACTTTCCCAGCTTTGAATACAGAATGATTAGGAGAATGATTAGATGCCCTCTGACATAGTCATCCACGATGCGTACGTTCTCACGGTTAATGATTCGAACCAACTCTACGAACGCGGGACGCTCCGCATCGACGATGGGCGCATCACGGACGTTCGAACAACCGAGAACGAGGACGCTATCGCTGACGCTGACCACGTGATCGACGGTGACGGGATGGTAGCGATGCCGGGTCTGGTCAACACTCATACGCATCTCGAACTGACGCCGTTGATCGGCGCGTTCAGCGACCTTGGTTTGCTGGAGATGATGGGTGGGATGACCGCCATCTACGGCCATATCGCGGACGGTGAGTACGATTACCTCACTGAGGCTGGATACAAACTTGCCGCACTCAATTTCCTCAACGGTGGCGTCACTACCGTCAATTCGATGGACGTGCGACCGAGCTACGGGGCTGAGACGTTCGGTGACGCCGGACTCCGTGGATTCTTCGGGGTGGCGGTCTCGGATCTGTTCTGGGACGTCCCGACTGACGAACAGTTTGAGCGGGCCCGTGCGTTCATCGACGAGCACCACAATACGTACGATGGGCGTATCCGAGCGACGATCTGCCCGCACGACGACTGGTCGTGTACCCGCGACGTATGGGAGCGGACGGCCACCCTTACCACCGAGTACCCCGATCTTCCGGTTCACACGCACTTGCTGGAGTTAGAGGAGAGCAATACGATGGCGCGGTCGAACGGTGCGTCGGACTCGCTAGATCTCCTTGATGAAGTCGGATTGCTCAACGAGCAGTTAGTGGCTGCCCATTTCCGCCTCGCTGACGACGACGACATCCAGCGAACCGCCAATGCGAACGCGTCTGTCGCACACTGCCCGTCAGTCTTCGCGTACTGGAACCCGGACGGGGACATACAGTGGACACCCGTGCCGGAACTCCGCGACGCAGGCGTCGATGTCGGGATCGGCATTGACGACCACTACTGGCACGACTCCTACAGCATGTTCGGTGAAGCACGGCAGGCACGGCTGGCGGCGAACCTCAAACGTTCTACTGGACAGTATAACTCGATGGAACTCGTTCGGATGCTCACCATCGAGGGCGCACGTACGCTCGGTATCGGCGACGAAATCGGGAGTCTTGAACCCGAGAAGCGAGCTGACGTCATTCTACTGAACGTGGAGAAACCGAAATTCACGCCGCTCACGAACATCCCCGCACACATCGTGAACAACGCGGCACCTGCTGACGTAGAGGCGGTTATCGTGGACGGTGAGATCGTAATGCAGGACAACGTCGTCAAAACGATGGATGCTGACGGTGTACGTGAGGCCGTTGAAACTGCGGTTGAACGTTTCGACGCAGAGACAGACTGGGACCTCGGACTCGGCGGAAGCACTCCGCCAAGCGAACTGGAGATCACTCGTGACCTCCCGAAGCGAGGTCCAGCACAACTACTCGGCCGCCTTGCGTTTCAATCCGTCAAAGACCAGTTCCCGTTCTCAATCTAACCACCGTACTGAGGACATCATAGAACGGTTGGTGTACCTGTATTGCCCCGCCGCGGCAATCGCTCAACACAGACTCTGTACTGACCACTGTCCGCGGAACGGCACCGCCACTGTTTTCAGACGCCCGTTGGACACTCGACCGATGCCCTCCAACAAAGCGACAGCCGCGGCCCCGATAGCAACTGGCGTCCTTCTCGCCGGGACGGCTACACGAGGAGTCGCACAGCACGGACTGGAACTCTGGACGACGCTGGCGCTCGCCGGTGGCCTCTCCGCGGTTGCTGTCGGCCTCGGTGTTCTGACCGGTCGTGGGTTCGACTCCGACGACCGCGACGGACACCACGACCGGACGACAGTCGCGCTCGTCGGCCTCGCACTGACGAGTCTCGCCGTCGGGGCGGGGATTGCGCTGGCGTAGGCGACGCCAACCGACCCGCGTTACGTCCGATACGCGCTCACCGTCTACATTCAGCACGCCTCCAAGAGCATATCACGAGTTGAGAATTCCAACGGAGCCGACAGTCTCCCCTTCTCCCACCGAGTTATCGTCCTCCCGACTTACTCCTCGAACCCCTCCTCCCACCGGAACGTCCCGTTCCGCTGGACGACCTCGCCGTCGACCTCCATCCGGGAACGCTCGCTCACGTCGGAGATCATGTCGACGTGGACCGCGCTGTCGTTGCCGGACTCCCCGTCGGGCAGGCAGGCGTCGTAGGCGCGGCCGACCGCGAGGTGGACGGTGTCGCCCATTTTCTCGTCGAAGAGTATCGAGTCGGTGAACCGGTCGATACCGCGGTTCATCCCGATCCCCAGCTCCCCCAGCCGCCGGGCGCCCTCGTCGGTGTCGAGGATCTCCGCGAGCGCGTCCTCGCCGGCCTCCGCCGAGAAGTCGACGACCTCGCCGCCCTCGAAGACGAGGTGGACGTTCCGAACGCGGGTCGCGTCGATGGTCATCGGCACGTCGAAGAACGCCTCGCCCTCGGTGTCGTACGGCGCGGTGAACACCTCGCCCGAGGGGAGGTTGTGGGAGTCGTACGCGACGGAGGCCGCGGAGTTCACCGCGGTGCGGTCCGCGATCGACATCGCCACGTCGGTGTCGGGCGCGCCGTCGCGCTCGGTGACGATCCGGACCTCCTCGCCCGCGTCGAGGATCTCCTTCATCTGCGCCATCTCCTCCGCGAGCGACTCCCAGTCGCGGAGGACCGCGTCGTAGACGAACTCCTGATACTCCTCGTAGGCCATCCCCGCCTGCTGGGCGAGGGAGCGGGTCGGGTGGACCGTCGACACCCAGTCGGTGTCCATCCGCGCCTCGCGGACGCCCTTGCGGGCCTTCGCGTACGCCTGCCGCGTGGGGCGGTCGACGTCCGCGGTCGCGGTGGTGTTGCGCCCGCCCCCGATCCGGAGGTAGGCGTCGGCCGCCTCGAACAGCGCGCGCTCGACCGCGGGGTCCGCGTCGAAGTCGTCGGCCTCGACGTCGCCCTCCGTTCCGGCCTCGACGCCCTTCAGGTAGGCGCGGGAGACCTCGCTCGACCCGTACAGGGTCGTGACGTTCGCCCCGCGCTCGCCGAGCGCCTCGGCGACCGCGACGCCCAACTCGTGGGCGTCCTCCGCGACGCTGACGACCACGTCGTCGCCG
This sequence comes from Halorubrum sp. SP9, assembly GCF_005435015.1. NCBI lineage: Archaea > Methanobacteriati > Methanobacteriota > Halobacteria > Halobacteriales > Haloferacaceae > Halorubrum > Halorubrum sp. SP9. The sequence goes on along the minus strand of NZ_SGXU01000015.1, from coordinate 55,513 downwards.
GCCTCGACCCGCGCGCTCCAGTCGACGAGCACTTCGGCGTGCTCGCGTACGCGTTCGTCCATTATCCGGTGTGTGGCGGGGGAGCGGTAAATCGGTGCCGGGACGGTCGAACCGGTCACCCCCGGCCGGTCAGATCAACACCTCGGCGTCGGTGAGGAGGGTTCGTTTCGCTCGTTTCGCCTCCGACCCCTCCGAGACGATGCTTGGCGTCGTGGCCGGCTCGTCGAATCGGTCCGGGTCCGGAGTGCGGGAGTCGAGTAGCTCCGCGAACGTCGGTCCCTGTCGTCCGGTGAGATGGATGAACCCGCCGTAACGCCGCCGCTCGATCGGCGTCGTGTCCGGGTCCGGGAACGCCTCGCGAATACAGCCGACCCTCTCGCGGAGATACTCCGCGGCCTCATGCTGGGAGTACTGGCTGTCCGCGTAGTACTGTTCCCGACCGCGATCCGTGAGGTCCGCGTCCGCGAGCGCGGCGGACTCGTACCGAACCGCGTCCGCGCCGATCTCACCGCTGAGGAAACTGAGGTTCACCGTGAAACTGTTGGGGTACCGCAGGATCAACAGAAAGAAGATCTGGTCGTCGACGGTGTAGCGCTCCTGTAAGCGGTAGTAACACTCCAGGTAGTACGCCGCGAGCGCCCCGATCCAGTCGTCGCGTTCCCCGTCGAGGTAGGCGGTCGCGACGTCGTAGTACTCCTCGCCGGCGACCTGCTGGAGGCGGTGCTCGAAGCTCCGTCGCATCTCCTTTAGCTCGTCCTCGTACACCTCCGTCAGCGGGACGTCCGGATCGTCGAGCAGCCGGCTCTTTCGCTCGCCGGCGTCCGCGCTCCGGCTCATATTCTCGTGGAGGTCCCGCTCCGCCTCCGCATCGGGGAGGGGAATTCGGACCGCCTGTCGGCGCAGCATGTCCGCTCCGTCGTCCACCCGGTCGTGCCACTCCATGCCGTCGCCATCGGGACAGGGAGGTATTAAAATCGGCCGGTGGCCGGCGTCGCGTCCCGGTCGAGCGGGCGATCGCACCTTCCCACCGCGGTCGTCACCCGGTGTCTCGGTGGACGGCCGCGAAGAGCCCGATCGCGAGCAGCGCGACGCCGACGAGCCCGCTGCCGAGCCTCGCCAGCCCGGCCGCCGGGGTCCGGTCCAGCCGGTCGCGCGAGTAGCTTCCGAGGACCCTGTACGACTCCCCGTCGACGCGCAGGTCGTCGAGGCCGGCGAGCCGGTCCGCACAGTTCGCGTCGCCGAGGGCCCACTCTCCGGAGGTCGAGGCGCGTTCGAACAGGAGGTCGATCGATCCGGGCGCGACCCGATACCCGCGGATCGAGACGGTGCGGCCGTCCGCGAGCGCGACCGCGGCGTCGGCGCACCGCGCGGGGAGGTCGCTGGCGTTCACGGCCGAGTGCTGGTCGAGCCCCGCGCCCGCCCGAAACGTCGCCTCCCAGCCGACGACGCTCACGTCCGCGATCAGGACGAGCAGGAGGAGGGCGCCCGGGACGGCGAGGAGCCTGCGGTCCATCGCGCCGGGCGGATAGCCCCGAGCGAACTATATGCTTTGTGTGGGCCGGGGGCCGTCACTCCAGGTCGAGCAGCGCCGCGATCTCGTCGAGGTAGTCGTCGTAGATCCCGACGGCGGACTCGATCGGGTCGGGCGAGGCCATGTCGATGCCGGCGAGTTCGACCACGTCGAGCGGGTATTCCGAGCCGCCCGCCTTCAGCATCTCGCGGTAGTCGGCGGCGGCGTCTTCCCCCTCGTCGAGGATCCGCTCGACGATGGCGGCCGCGGCGGAGATGCCGGTCGCGTACTGGTAGACGTAGAAGTCATAATAGAAATGAGGAATACGCTGCCACTCGCGCTCGATGCCGCCCGTCAGCTCGACGGGCGCGTAGTAGTCGCCCTTCAGGTCGCCGTACATCTCGTCGAACGCGTCGGGGGTGAGCGCGTCACCCGCCTCCACGCGCTCGTGGATCTCCTGTTCGAACGTCGCGAACATCGTCTGGCGGAAGAGGGTGGAGCGGAAGCGTTCGAGGTACTCGTCGAGCACGTGGGTGCGGAGCTCGTCGTCCTCGACGGTGTCGAGCAGGTGGTGGGTGAGCAGCGTCTCGTTGACGGTGGAGGCGATCTCCGCGACGAAGATCTCGTAGCTGGCGTCGTGCCACGGCTGCGCGTCGCCGGCCAGCTCCGAGTGCATCGAGTGGCCGAGCTCGTGGGCCAGCGTGTACATCGAGGCGATGTCGTCCTGGTAGTTCATCATGATGTACGGCTGGGTGTCGTACGTGCCGGAGGAGAACGCGCCCGAGCGCTTCCCGCGGTTCTCGTACACGTCGACCCACCGCGAGTCGAGCCCCTCGGCCAGCCGCTCCTGGTAGGCGTCGCCCAGCGGCGCGACCGCCTCGATCACCCACTCGCGGGCCTGCTCGTACTCCACGTCGGGCCCCTGGTCGCCCGTCAGCGACATGTAGAGGTCGTGGCTCCGGAGCTGGTCGACGCCGAGCGCCGCCTCCTTCAGCTCGGCGTGCCGGTGGAGCACGTCGAGGTTGTCGTCGACCGACTCGACGAGCGTGTCGTACACCTCGACGGGGACGTTCGAGTCGTCGAGGGCGGCGGCGCGCGCGGAGTCGTAGTCGCGGATCTCGGCGCTCGTGACGTGCTCGCGGACGGCCTTCTCCAGCGACGTGCCGACCGTGTTGCGCACGTCCGCCCACTCGTCGTAGAACGTCTCGTGGACGCGCTCGCGGAACTCGCGGTCCGGGTTCGTCTGGAGCTTCGTGAAGTTCGCCTGCGTGATCTCCACGTCCTCGCCGTCGGGGTCCTCGACGACGCCGTAGGTCATGTCGGCGTTCGTCAGCATCGAGTAGATCTCGCTCGGCGCGTCGGTGACCTCCGAGAGGTCCGCCAGCACCTCCTCGACCTCGCTCGACCGCGTGTGCGGCTTCTTCCGGAGGACGTCGTCGAGATAGTGCTCGTACTCGGCGAGGGCCGGCTCGTCGTCGACGAGGGCCGCGACGTCGGACTCCGTGAGCGACTGGATCTCCGGTTCGAGGTAGGATATCGCGCTCGACGCCTCGGAGCCCAGCGACGACGCCTTCGCGGACATCGCCTGGTACTCCTGGTTTCGCGTGTCCTCCGCGCTGCGCAGGCGAGCGTAGGTCATCACCTGCCGGAGCTCGCGGAAGATCTCCTCGCGCAGTTCGAGCAGTTCGAGGAGCGTGGCGGCGCCCTCGACCGCGCGCCCCTCGTAGGCGGCCAGCTCGTCGATCCGGTCGGATACCTCCTCGTAGGCCGACTCCCACGCCTCGTCGTCGGCGTAGATGCCGTCGAGGTCCCACTTGTACTCGGCGTCGATCTCGGACCGCTCGGGAACCGAACTCATACCCTTCGGGTCGGCCTCCCCCACACTAAGCCTTGGCAAACCCCGCGCGGCGGGCCGATATGCGTGAGAACGGGCGCCACTCGCGGCGTGTCAACGTGGCTCATCGCTTCCGTGGCCGCCCCCGTCCTCCCCCTCGGCCCAGGCCGCGAGGTCGACGACGAGCACGAGCGCGTCCTCGCCGTCGCGGTAGTAGCCGCCCACCCGCCGGATCGGCTCGAACCCCTCGTCGGCGTACAGCGACCGGGCGGGGTCGTTCCCCTCGCGCACTTCCAGCCGAGCGACCGCCACGCCGGTCGCACGGAGCCGGACCAGCGCCGACCGGAGGAGGGTCCGACCGATCCCCTCGCCGCGGGCGTCGGGGTGGACGGCCAGGTCCTTGATATGGCCGATGTCGTGCCCGTGGTTCGGCGTCCGGTCGCCGATCACGAACCCCACGACTGCTCCCGCCCGCTCCGCCACGAGGAACGCCGGCTCGTCCAGCAGCCGCTCGAAGGCGTCGCGCGGCCACGGGTCCGAGAAGCAGGCCCGCTCGATCCGGACCACCGCGAGGAGATCGGCGGGGTCGGCCCCTCGGACCGTCACGTCGGCGGCGCTCACGGGTCGGCTTGCGGCCCGCGGGGAATAAACGCGCCGGGTCGACGGGGGTGACAGCGGCGACGGGAGCCGCAGCGGCGACGCGCCGCCCCCCCTCACGCGTCGATCCAGGGCTCCTCCGGGTCGGCGTCCGCCGGATCGGGGGCGCACACCTCGAAACACGCGCCGTCCGGGAGTCGGAGCCGCCGTCCGTCGGGGAGATTCACGGGGCTGTCCGCGGGCGCTCGAAGTTCGACGGTCCACCCGTGCGACTCGACGACCTCGCGGACGATGTCGAGGCCGTATCCCGTCCCGTCGGCTCGGGTGGTAAAGCCGGAGTCGAACACCGACTCCCGGTCGTCGGGGTCGATCCCGATCCCGTCGTCGGCGACGAGGAACCCCCTCTCGGTCGCCGTCACGAGGACGGTGAGCGCGTCGTCTGCCCCGTCGCTCTCGTCGCCGTTGCGGGTTTCGCCGCCGCCGACTCCCTCGTCCGTCGACGCGCCCGGCTTCGCGTGTTCGGTCGCGTTACGGAACAGGTTCTCGAGGGCTTGTCGCGTTCGGCCACGGTCCCCGTACATCCGCGCGTCCCGAGCCACGACCAACTGCGCGTCCCCGTCGTCCCCGGCGGCGGTCTCCCAGGCGTCTCGGGCGACGCTCGCGAGCGCGAACTCCGCGGGCTCGTCCATCCCGGTCCCCTGTCGCGCGAGGGTGAGCAGCTCCGAGACGAGCCGGTCGATCCGGTCGACGGCGCGCTCGCCGCGTTCGAGGGGACCCGTCTCGCCGCGCAGCCGCGCCATCTCCATCGAGCCGCGGATCACGGACAGCGGGTTCCGCAGGTCGTGTGAGACGATGCTCGCGAAGCGATCGAGCCGCTCGTTGCGGTCGGTGAGCCGCCGCTCGCGCGCCTTCCGCGCGCTGACGTCCCGGGAGTTGACCAGCAGCTCGCCGACGGGGCTGTCGGCCGGCAGCGAGCGGGTCCGCGACTCCAGCCAGACCCAGCCGCCGTCGGCGGTGCGGTAGCGGTACTCCAGCGTCGGCGCCGCGTCGGGCTCGTTGAGCGCTCGGTAGAACCGCTCGGTCACGCGCTCCCGGTCGTCCGGGTGGACGTAGCCGAGCGGTGAGCGCCCGACCGTCGACCCCTGCTCGTAGCCGAGCACCTCCGCGACGGAGGGGCTCTCGTAGACGACCACGCCGTCGCCGTCGACGACGGTGACGAGATCGCTACCGTACTCCAGGAAGGCGCGGTAGCGCTCCGGGAAGGTGCGGTCGACGTCGACGCGCCGGACCGTGACGATCCGCCCGCCGAACTCCGGGGCGAGCTCCTCGTCGACGACCGACTCGACCCACGCGTACCCCCCGCTCGCGCGACGGATCCGGTGGGTGACCGTTCGGCTCGTGGCGACCGCCGACAGCGCGTCGGCCACCGGCTCTCGGTCGCTCGGATGGACGCGGTCGAGGAGGTCGCTCCCGACGAGCGCGTCGCGCTCGACGCCGACGACGTCCGGGGCGGACGGCCCGGCGAACAGCACCTCGCCGTCCACGGCGACGGCGAGGAGGAAGCGGTCGGCCTCGGGAGGACGCGGCTCGCCCTTCGCGGGCGTCGCGTCGAGGGGTCCCGACGCCGGCTCGGTTTCGGCCGAGGAACCCGGGGATCGACCGAGGTCGGCGCGATGCTCCGAACGGACCGATCGGTCCCCGGTATCGACGGGCGCGTCGACCGCGGCTCGATCGTCGGCTTCGGGGGCACCGGTATCGGCGGCGCCGCCCTCGTCGGCGCCGCGGACCGGCGTCGACGTGTCGGATGGACGGAGGGTCACGGTCGGCTCTGTCGACCGTACGGACGCCAGGAGATAAAACCGTCCCCGGACGGAATCAACAGCGATAATTCGCGGTCAAGCGATCGCCGTATCCGGGGTCGGGCGCGGCTGTCACGTTCTCTCGGCTTCTCACATCTCGTGAGACCGTCCCCTCGTGAGACACTCCCCTCGTGAGACACTCCCCTCGTGAGACACTCCCCTCGCGGGAGATCACTCCGAGACGAACGCCTGCCGGATCACCGCCGCCAGCACGCGTGCGAAGCCGGTCCCCTCGCTCCAGAACGCCGACTCGTCGGCGACGGTCGGCATCTCCTCGGTCGGCTGTACGCTCAACAGCACCGTGTCGCCGTCGACCAGCAGCACGCGTCCGACGCTGAGCTCCGGCGCCGCGTCCTCCACGTCGACGGCCGAGAGCCCGGCCTCGACGGCGGCCTCGCGCACGGCCGCGTCGGCGCTGGCGACGGTCACGCCGACGCCATCGTTCGCGGCCTCGACGAGCGCGTCGGCCACGTCGCCGTTCAAAAGCGCCGGGACGCTGGTCGCGAACAGCACCTGCCGCTCGGCGTCCGCGACCAGCGAGGTGATCCGGGCGGCCACGTTCTCTCGGCCCTCCGTGGTCCAGATTGCCTCGCGGTCGTCGGAGGGGGCGTGTTGTCCTCGGACGGTCTCGAGGTGATCGAAGGCCTCGTCGGTGGTCGACCGCAGCCGGTCGTACAGCAGGTCGCGGGCCTCGTCGACCGGGACCGCGCGGTAGCGCGTGGGCGATCCGTCCTGTACGTCGATCAGCCCCAGCTCCTCCAGTTCGTCGGTCGCGCCGTACACCTGCGATCGCGGCACCTCCGTCACCTGTGCGACCTCGCCCGCGCTGGCGACGCCGATCTTCTGGAGGCCGACGAACGTCCGGGCCGCGTACGCCGACAGCCCGAGTTCCGTCAACGCGTCCGCCGCGTCGGCGTCGTTCATCACTCTCTCCCGCGGGTCCAGGCCTGGTTGATCCGGCTGAGTTGCGCCTCGGTGAGCTCCCCGCGCTCGAAGCCGTCGTAGGCGTCCGCGAGGTCCGCCGCCGACACCGAGCCCGAAGCGGTGACGCGCTCGAACACGTCGGAGACGACCGCCACCTCGTACTCGCCGTCGGTCTTGGAGGGCTCGCCGTCGACGGAGACCGCACCGTCGAACGCGATCGTCTCGCCGTCCGTGACGTTTCCGGGCACCGTCGTCGTGTACCGGAGCGTCGGGTTCTCCCCCTCGAGCGCGACCGAGAGCACGCCGTCGGCCTCGACGTGTCGAACCGGTTCCGGGGTCGCGGACTCGACGGTGGGGGTCCCGTCCACGCGCTCGTACACGACCGCACGGCCGTCGACGCCCTCGGTCTCGATAGTCACCGTGACCGTACCGTCCGGGCCGACGACCGAGCGATCGAAGCGGCGTTCGGCGCGGGGGCCGACAACCGCGCCCTCTGGCGCACTGCGTGGCGCGCCGTCGACCGTACCGCCGGGCGCGCTGTCGGATGCGCCAGCCGGACCCTCGTCGCCGCCGTCCTCACCGTCGGTCGGCTCGGGGAACACGCCGTCCGGACCGACGAACCGCGTCCAGACCGCGAGCAGCGACGGCAACACCAACACGCTCGCGAGGAACGCGTAGACGATCGTCAGCCCCGTGATCTGGCCGAACTGCTGGAGCGGCGGCAGGATCGCGAACACCAGCACGCCGAAGCCGCCGACCGTCGTGGCGGCCGACCCCAGCAGCGCGCCGCCGGTGCCGGTGACCGCTCGCTCCATCGCGGTCCATATCTCGCCGGTGCGCTCCAGCTCCTGGTTGTACCGCTCGGAGAGGTGGATGCTGTAGGCCACCCCCAGCCCGACGGTGAGGCTGGTGATCATCCCCGTGATCACGTTGAACGGGATGTCGAGCAGATACATCGTCCCGAGGATCCACGTCACGCTGAACCCGACCGGGAGCAGCGTCACCGCACCCAGACTCGCGCTCCCCTCGGTGATCCGGTAGGCGATCATCAGGAAGACGAACGTCGCGACGAGCGTGATGACCAGGCTCTCGACGACGGTCTCGAGCAGCTGGTCTTGGACGATCGTGTTCAGGACCGCACCGCCGGTCGCGGTGGCCCGCAGCCCTTCGCCGTCGACCTCGTCGGCCACGTCGCGCATCGCCTCGGTCACCGCGTCGCCGCTCGCCCCGCCCTGTACGGAGATGGTGATCTGCGCCGCGGTGTACTCGCCGTCGTCGCGGTCGATGACCTCCGAGGCGCCGTCGGGCGCCACCTCGAACAGCTCGTCGTACAGCGCCTCGAGGTTACGGTCGGGGACGCCGTCGTCGTTCGCGTCCGCGGCGGCGAACCGCTCGGCGAAGGCGTCGTTCCGCTCGGCGACCGACTCCATCACCGATAGCGGGCTCCGAATCCGCGGTTCCCCGTTCGAGAGCGTCTGTGTCACGTTCTCCTTATCGACGGCGGTCGCCTCGGCGGCGGCGATCCGCCGGAGCACGTCGTCGTCTGTGAGATCACCCCCGTCGGGGCGTATCAGGATCTGCGCCTGCGAGTCCTGTCGCAGGAAGTTGTCGTTGACGTACTCGAGGTTGGCCTTCGCGGTGTAGTCCCCGGGCGCGAACGGCTCGGGGAGTTCCTTCATCCAGTCGGCGGGGTCCTCCGCGATGAAGTCCGACTGCTCGAAGGAGGTGTCGACCTGCGTCGCGCCGTAGCCACCGGCCACGCTGAGCACCAGCGCGAACACGATCACGAGGTAGGGACCCTTCCGTGCGGCGATCGCGCCGACGGAGAGCACCGACGAGAACGCGCCGCCGCCGGTGCCGAACGCTCGCTTTCGCCGATCGATCCCGCGGGATTCGAGCAGGTCGTCGACTTCGACCTTCATCGCCGGGATCAGCAGGCCGAACACCAGCAGCGCCGCGGTGATCCCCGCGGAGCTGACGATCCCGAACTCCCTGATCGGCGGCACGGGGCTGGTGAGGTTCGAGAGGAATCCGATCACGGTGGTCGCCGTGACGTAGAGCAGCGCGATCCCGACGCCGACGAGTGCGGTCCGCATCGAGCCACGCGGCCCGTCCCCGCCGCCGTTGGCGCGCTCCTCGCGGTGGCGCATGAAGATGTGTATCGCGTAGTCGATGCTCAGCCCGATCAACAGCACCGGGACGGCGATGAAGATCTGGTTGAACGCGATGTCCGTCCAGCCCATGAAGCCGAACGTCCACGCGAGTACGGCACCGATGCCGAACAGCCCCAGCAGGATGTCGAGCACGTCGCGGTAGGCGACCGCGAGCGCGATCAGCACGAACAGGACCGCCAGCGGCCCGACGATCAGCAGGCTGTCCGTCATCGAACTGGTGATCTCGTGGCTGATGACCCCCGCGCCGAACACGAGGTACTCGCCGCCGCCGGCCCGTTCTCCCAGCGTCTGCATCGCCAGCTGGGCGTCGATCACGTCCTCGCCGGCGGCGCCGGTGGCCGCGGCGCCCTCGCCCTCCATCGTCACGATCAGCATCGTCGCGTTGGCCTCGGTCGTGCCGGGGTCGTAGCTGGTCGGCATCAGGGCGAACGGTCCGAGTCCGTCGCCGCCGTTCCCGCCGGCGTCCTCGCCCAGCACGGTTCGTACGGTGTCGTGGATAGCCGACTCGTTCATCGAGCGGAGCTGCTCCCGTTGCTCCTCGATGGTCGCGTTCGAGGCGTTCTCGTACTGCCGGCGTTCGGTCGCGAGTTCGTCGTCGAGCTCCCGGAGGCGGTCCACGTCCTCTCGAAGCGCCGCCGAACGGTCCCGCAAGGCGGCGTACTGATCCTCGAGCACGCCTCGCGTGCCGAGCCGGTAAGCCTCCCGCGTCTCGGCCTCGGTGGACGCGTTCCGGAGCCGCTCGGCGGCGCGCTCGAACGTCGCGGCGTCCTCCTCGTCGAGTTCGACGCTCGTGTTCGCACGCACGCCGGCGAATTCGGCCCCGACGCTCGCGTCGGGGTTCCCTCGGAGCGTCGTCAGCGCGTCACGGAGCAGCCCCGCGGTCCGGCTCAGCGTCTCGTTGCGTTCCCGGATCGCCGCCCGCTCCTCGCTGACGCTCTCGTTGAGCGCCCGCAGTTCGGCGGCGGTCCGCTGGACGTCTTCGCCCTCCTCGGCTGTGATCGCCGCGGTCGCGACGACGTTCGCGATGCTCGTGGTGGACCCGTTTCCGGACAGCGTCGCGTTGACGGTCTCGTTTTCCCGGAGCGTCTGCTGGTACTCCAGCATCCCCACGAGCGACGCCTCGTCGAACACGTCCTCGTCGCGCTGTATCACCTGCGCGGTCGTGGTGTTTTCCTCGCCGGTCGAGAAGTTCTCCTGGATGTACTCGAGCGCATCGCTCTCCGGCGAGTCGGTCTGGAACTGGTCGAGCGAAGAGGTCTGCTCGACCATCACCGCCCCGCTTCCGATGGCGACGGTCAGCACCAACATCACCGCGATCACCACGCGGCTGTGGTCCATCACGGCGTCGACGACGGTGTCGACTCCCCTCATCCGTACCTCTGTTCGTCCGCCACACGGTGGCCAGTCATCTGTCTGTACTTTCGTACTAACAGCTGCGGGATAACCGTTCCGTCTCCGTCGACCGATCGTTCAACGTCGGGATCGCAGCCAGTCGGGAGCGCTTCCGCCGGCGGGGCGTTCAGACCCGTCGCTGTGAGTCCAGTCCGTCCCGACGATCCGGCCCCGGACGATGCCTTCGAGCGGCGGACCGACTCGCACTCTCCTGCTGAGAATCCGAGTCAGAAGCGTTAAACGCTCGCCGCGGATACCCGGTCGTGAGGGCGCGTAGCTCAGCGGACAGAGCACTTGGTTCCGGACCAAGATGCCGCGGGTTCAAATCCCGTCGCGCCCGTTCCAATCCATAACGATTCAAATCCGCTGGACGGCGGTACGTTCGTTATAAGGAACGACCGTGATCTGTGAGTGATTTCGTTATGTTACGGAACGCGGGTCAAAGCCTTCCTGCGATTCGCGTACATCCAAACAGAGGTGAGAGGTATTGAATTGGTCGGTTTTGATTCCCACATGGGAATCAATCCGAACTGCTGGTTGAGATCGTTAATTTACTCAGTTGATTGGGGGTATTGAGACGCAGGGAACTATTTGGCGAGTCTGAAATAGACCGAATCCAACTGAAACTAGATCAGGTTCACGCCGAGAACCGGTTCCAGCCCCGAAAAAACAGCTTTCAAATACCGGTCGAGACACGTAACAGTAGGTGACTATCTACGCGTGAGGTTCTACGTGCCGGAATGGGAAGACCGCGTCGACGCTCACTATGACTTTGAGCACGACGAGCACTCATCGCCGCATACAAGCGAACGCGTCCAGCAGTACATCTGGGATATCTTTGATTACGAGAACACACCTATCGACGGCGTCCTTATCTCCCGCGAGCAGGTTGAGGACAGTCGTACAAAGTTCGAGCGCCTCATCGACCATGGAGTCTACCACGAAGCATCTGGTCTGAACATCCCCAACTGGCTGCCGACGATCAGTGACTGCGGGGCTTGGGGCTACAAACAACTTCCATTTCCGCCTTACGACAACGATGGAATGTTGGAATTCTACGAGCAACTTGGCGTCACGGTCGGCGTGACTATTGACCACCTTGTCCTAGGGACTGGTCATCAGGAACGACTCTACCTCGACGAGCGTGCGATGCCCGATGGATTCTCCACGGACGATCTTCCTGAGGACCTAACAGAGGAGCTCGACCTTATGATCGACGAGTGGCCTGACACTTGGCCTGACTACGTAGCCGAGTACGAACCGTCGATCTACGAGGCGGGCGATCCAGATCCGTTCGACCTGTCAATTTTTGATAGATCGGCTCAACGTGTTCTCGCCGACCTCCGGGACGACCCACGGGCGGTCTATCGCGAAGACGACACTGACTTTCGCTACCAGTTGACGCTAAATAACGCCCGCGAAATGCGCGACCTCTACGAAGCAAACGACTACTCGTTTCGTCTTATGGTCGCAATCCAAGGGTGGGATCCCGGATCGTACGCCAACGCAGCACGGAATGTCCTCGGGATGGGCTACAATTACCTCGGTATCGGTGGGGTTGCCGGCAGTAATGTCGATGATGTCCGGAAGACCACCACCGAGCTCGGGACTGTGATTAAGGACTACGAACGTGGGTTTGACACCCGTGTTGACACACACGTCTTTGGGTTCGCAAAGACGGATGCCTTCGAAACGATTGGCCGGACCGGGATGACAAGCTTCGACAGCGCGAGCATGCTGCGGGCTGCTTGGACGGGTGGTGAGAACTACCACCTCGATAGTGAACGCCGCTACGACGCTATCCGCGTCCGGTACCCGTCGAACCGTGATGATCTTGAAGATGCTGTCGAGAAGGCTCTTCGCGGACAAGAGGTACTTCACGGCCTCCGGGCATTTGACGAGAATCGCTCGATCGCAGATGCGCTCGACGAGTGGCTCACGTCGGCCGAGATTGCCCTCGATAGCTTCGAAAATTACCTCCGTGAAAATCGGTTCGACCGACGATTCGATGCTTCTCGGCTCCGTGATATTGAGCAGTCGCTTCGAGAGGACTTCGATCTGGCAGGGGAACTGAAGGCGAGTTTCAGTGACGCGCTTCGGAGCCGCGTCCACAAACTCCTTCGCGAAGATGACTCTGAGGAACCGCTCTCTTTTGAAAGATACGCAAGATTGTTAAAAACAGCGAGCAGCGTATTCGAGGAGTTTGAGTCGATGCAAGCGGAGATTGCACGACGCGAACGGGCGACCGACGATGTTGGGACGTTCAAACAGGTCTGGGCGCTCGTCAAATCGTATGCTGAGTGGATAGGTGATGAGGACCACCTCCAAGCCTACGAGAAGACCCTCCGTAACGAACCGTGGCGAGAGTGTAACTGTCCAATCTGCTCTGAACTCGGCATCGAAGTCGCCATCTTCCGAGGAAACAACCGGAACCGTCGCCGCGGATTCCACAACACCCGGAAGTTCTATGACGAGTTCGAGGAGGAACTACCGAAAATCCTCGTTGCCACCGAGGCCTCAGCTAATTTATCTGGTGCTGACACGATCGAGTCGTACCTCCGTAACAGTGAACCAGAACTCTGGGAGGTTGTTCATGATCTGCCAGTCGCGGAGGTCGGAGTCGTAACCGCGAACGGCGTTCACGAATGGTGGGAGCAACCGCCGTCGACGGTTTCACTCGCCCCATCCAAACTTGGTCAACAGATCGGAACCCATTGTGTCCGCTATCAAGACCTCTTCATGTACTCGACGGATCGCACCCTGTTCGAGGACGTTCGACACGCGGTCGAGACGGAAGATTGTGCTGTTCACGAATATTCTGACGCAAATAAGCTACGAACGGCGATCCTTAATCGACTGGGGTACGACGACCAATTCTTGCCATCACGGCTTGTTCAATCGGGTCTCGCTGAGTTCAGCCAATGAAGATACTTATAATCGACCAGTGCTCGGGATCGAAGAATTACCCTGATGAGAGTCCGGTATTCGATGCCAAGGAGATTGATGCGCAGCCGAGAGAGGAACTGCTTAATCAAGAGGGTGTGGCAAGGTTGCGGGCACGCAATCTATACAAAGGCCGACAGCAAAAGTATATTTCCGCAGCCGTCGGCGCTCTTCGAGAAGCGGGGCATGAAGTGGACCGCTACTTCATCAGCGCAGGGTTCGGTCTCGTGGAAGAGAACGAGGACCTTCCCCCGTACGAAGTTACCTTCAACGAGATGTCTAATGAAGAGCTTCTAGATCGAAGGGCGAATCTCGGGATCCCGCAATCGGTTCAGGAACTCTTGGCCGTGGAGAAACCGTACGACATTGTTTTCTTCGCGCTGGGGAGCAAGTACTATCTGAGCATGGACATTGAAAAGACAATATCCGAAATTCCATCCGGTACTTGGGGTGTGCTTTTCAACCAGGCAGAGGTGGTCAATGGGCGGAAAGATCTCATCTCGATTCCGGCAACAACTGACGAGGCGAAGGAGAACGGGTCGATTGTCGTCGCTCTTAAAGGAACGTATCTGAAGAACTTTGCCAGCCACCTATCTGCCGGGAATACAATCGAGAAGATCTCTGATATCGAGGATTCCTGTACTTCGGAACCCACGGCCCAACTCGACTTCAAGCAGTTCGAAAACTCGTGAACACTAGTAAATAATACAATTATTATAATTGGCTTCGTGTCAGAGCTGGGCCTACTCGGGAGAGTTGCCAAATGGTATGCTGACAACGGCCGTTCTAGATACCTAATGGAACAATCAGCATCGGGTCAATGTCAGGACGGAGCAACTCTCAGAAGAGATTGTAGGGCTTTTCTACATCGTTCACAAGGGAACATCTAAAAACACTGTCTATGGGTATTTGGGTTCTAAACCAAGCAGTAGACACGGGGTATACACCTGGACTTCGTCAGTCAAGTTCTGGAGCGACACCGGTTATCGAGGAGTATTATCCAAACTGACAAGACGCTCTACCATTAGCTACCAAATAGATGGTATCGAGCGAGGAGTTCTACGCACTCTCGCAGGAAGAACAACAGAAACTGGTCGACGAGAGGAGGGTGATCCTCGACCAGAATCCTGTGCGTGAAATCCCTGAGTACGGAGCACCGATTAGAATCCTCGATAAAACGCTCACTACTGCTATCTTCGACCGACTCCAGAACAGTCGATATACTATCTCTGAACTCGCCGACGAAATCGGTGTACGTGACAAGTTTGTTCGGAACGTCATCAACAAACACCGCCACCGACGGTTCGAGAAATTACTTGACGAGTACAGCGCGGTCCTCCGAGCCAAAGCCACTAATGGACCCGCTCTTGTCTACTCGCTCGAATCAATTCCATACTTTGCTCGAGTGATGGATCCGACGCTGAGTTGCTCGCTTTTGCGCTGGAACGATCTACTCGCCGAGCGACTTGACGCCACCGAGCGGATTCCCGCGGGTAAAGTCACGGATATTGATGAGGACTACGCGTGGGTCATTTCGAACTACTGGGATCTCGACCCGGACGACACGTTCGACTTCATCACCGAATTCGACCGCCGGTACGTAGAGACAGCTCTCGGACCTCTCCCTCTTGTTTCAAACGCTGAGAAGTATGAGAGCGTTCGGCGCCGTCTTGGTGAAGCAGAAAACGCCTATGCTCGACGGAAAGGTATTGATGATACTACGCCTCATGAGCAAGTGGATACATTTGCGGGCGAGCATGCTGAAGGAGGAGGGATGGGTTTCTACCAGAGCCTCTCGCTGATCCTTTTTGATCTCTTAGAATACGCTCGTAACGAGGATCTCTCTGTTCAGGATGCGGTTGAGCATCAGCTCGATGTAGTACTGGAGTGGATGGAACCAGAACACAATAATCAAAATGACGTCCCAACTCAGGCGGACAACGAATCAGTATCCGAAGACTCAACAGGATCCTCCGAATTACGACCGACTTCTAATACCGACGACGAGGAGTTCGACTGGAACGAACGAGAACTTCTCATCGACCTAGTTGCGCTGACTCAGGAGTTGGGTAGACTTCCCAATGAGACCGAAATCAACGACAGAACACGGTTCTCTCACAGAGCCTATGTGGAGAAATTCGGGTCGTTGATGGCAGCCTTTCGGAGTGCAGGGATTCTGACCGAAGACGTATCCAATAACTGAGAGCATCCTAGAACCCACGGGAAGAGGAAAGTTGATTAATAGATATTCGCTTCTTCAGTAGTTGCGTGTAACCTAGAAAGAGTCAAATTAGTGTAAGTTATTCTGAAGGACGTTCATTTAAAAGACATATTTGGGTGTACTGAATACACAGTTTTGGAATCTCAAGCGGAGTCCAGGTAATAAGAGAGGCTGACGCGCCTCACGGTGGGTGTCATCGACTTTCTCGTCTAATAGAGAGTCCTCAGAAATGCGGTCTGGTTATAGATCAGTGAGGTGTTTTGTTAGTGTATTCCGCTTGAGCGTTTTTTTGTCCCCAACGACGGTGACGGACTCACCGGCCGTTAGCAAGGTGTACAGTGTCCCGATGTTGTTCACCGGTGGCCGGACGATTTCTTCATCGTTGGCCACTGTGAGACTCACGATTACATCTTCTACGATATCCCCTTCAAGGGCGTCGGGGGTGACTACTGGGATGTCAATCCCTCGCTTCTCAAGTTCCGTGCTGATGGATACTGCTTGTGCTTCGAAAGGTGTGACTACAAGCGAAGGTTCCTGTTCGACTGTGAGTTCAGCAACTTCCTGCGCTTCCGGCGGGTTCGAGATGAGTCGCCGGGTGAAGTATGGCGTCTGTGAGAGGTTGATGTCAACAGTGACCACGTGGCCCATATCGCGGTCGGGGGCGACGTCATTGTTTTCGACTCGGAATTGAGCCTCACCGAACGTGTATGTCTGTCCCACTCTGAGGTCGGTTGCGTCGAGTGCGTTCAGATCATCAAGTTGCGACGCGACATAAAGAGCGTCACCTCGATCGAGTGCTTTGAGGAGGATATCTCGTGGCCCATCGGTCTCGCCTACCCCATGAATCCGCCGCTCGATCGTCATGTACTCCTCTGCTCGTTGCTCTTCTCCCGAAACGTGGTGGAACGACGCGGAGCCGCCGATCCCATCAAGCTCGATGTCTAGCGGTTCGAAGAACTCGGCGACTGGCGTTGAAGCCTCACCCTCAATAGAAATTGACTCATTAGATTCACTCGAAACTGTGCTGAAGCGCTTGTACGCGTTGATATAGTATGATTCACTGAGTCCCTTCTCTCGAGCCTCTTCGCTAACCATCTCTGGACTCTCTCGGTTGATGTCTCCGACAGCAACAGTTCGGTCGCCGAGATCGCGGAGGAAAACGTACTCGGGTTCTGTTAGGGTCTCAGCACCAAGTATTACGATTGTATCGAAGAAGCGGCTCGAATGAGGTCGGGCTGATTCGTCACCCGATGTCATCGAATGGAAGACTCCTTCCTGTAGGGCGTACTGAGCAGAAGAAATGATGGCGTCGGATTTGTTAATGGCTTCGTAGAGTCTGTGTGAGTTGCTGCCTGGGCTGTATGCTTTCTCCGTTTCACCGAATCCGTCGACACGGATTATATCATCTCCGTCGACGAGATGGTCGGCTACGGATTCTAGTTCGGAAAGTCGAGCGCCGAGCACAAGCACTCGACGGTCATCATTAGGCACTGAATCTCCATCAAGCGATTGAACAGGGGCCTGCGTAACCTCATGGACGAGTTGGGTGAGTTTCTCAGAGCGGTTGACTCGCGTCGGGAGATCGACAAAGACCTGTCGGTTGTCCAGGTATTCTGAAATTTCTCCGACTGCGTCGGGACTAATTTTCTCCGGACTTGGGGATATCTCTCCTGACTCTCGGAGGCGTGGATCGATTCCGGTCCGTTGGGCGTAATCGAGTTCCGAAAGCAATCGACGAGGGAGTGATGTCGATTCAACTGCTCTCGTGGCTCGGTACGTGACTTTGAGCCGCTTGAAATCAATCGGGGGTGACCCGTCGAATTCGAAGACATGCCCTCCTTCCTGTGTACCACAGTAAGTCGCCACGGCGTGTGTAGCTTCGTCTTCTGGAACGATCCGCACTGGGGACCCTGGTTCGAATAGGCGAACCGACTCTCCGGAATAGAGCATCCGCCGCGAAGAGAGTTCTTCCTCGAAGGAGAGCTCAGAGATCTGCATTCCTGCGCTCTCTAGAACCTCATCGGTCATCCGGGCCATCGTCTTGCCGGCATCCTTTCTGGCTCGTTCCTCTTTCTGAAGAGCCGACCTAAGTTGGTTGTAATGGTCCGTGACGCTTGGATTGCGGTACTCCAGACGCTGGTCGCACTCGTGATACAAGGGGCACTCGGTCTCCACTTCGCCATCGTCGTTTGTCTCGTGGCAGGCCCACCGGCGCTCGGACTGGCAGTGAAACTTACAGGCCGACGGCAGTGTCTGGTTCGCGCTCGCACCGCTACCGATCGTGTCCTCGTCTTTGAAGTGGCAACCAGAACAGTCCCTGTTATAGGTCGTCGGCACGGCGAAGGAATCCCGGAGGGTCGCCGCTTGGTTCCGGAGTTGCATTATGTCCTCGACGTGACGGTGTCCCAGCTCTACCCGTTCGTACACCGGCTCCGGCTCATCCCGCAGGTTGGGATAGATAATCACACCCGGTGGGAGCCTGTCCAACGCCTCGTCAAGACTCGTTCCCTGGTCAAGTTTCTCCAGCAGGATCCCGAACAGGTACAGGCGAAGTTGGAACCTGTGCCGCTGTTTCATCCCGTCTTCAAGGAAGAAATTCGTTTTGAGGTCGAGCGGACTACCGTCGATCATCAGATCGACACGGCCGTTCAGGCCGTACGAATCGGCGATCGTTCGCTCGGTTTCTAGGGTTTCGGTTCCCCGAACAAGTTCTGTGAAGCTGGCGTCCTGGAGAAGATTGCGAACCGAGTTCTCAGCGAACTCTTTGATGTCGTTGGGGCTCACCCAAGCGAGGCGGCACAGCGTCATCTCCATTGAGAAACTCTCATTTACGACAGTCTCCATGAGTTTCTCGACATCGTCGTCCGTCCATCCCGACTCGAACTTTGCGGCGAACTCGGTGTCGTCTATCGCGCGTTCCAGTGCCCGGTGAGCCAGGTCGCCTTTGACCGCCCCTTTCGAGATGTCATACCGGTTCGGGTTGAAAACGTTTTTCCGGTATCGTAGGTCGTAGATTCGAGGACATTCGTTGGCCGACCGCATCTCGCTCTTCCCGATGGTCATATCTGGGTTGCGGACGAAAAGCGAAGTCACGTTAAGATACCACTTCCCTCCCCGATGGACAGGAATCGCCCGCACGAGCAACTCCTCCCCACGCTGGAGCGGTGCCGTGTCGACAAGAGTCTGAACTGCTTCGTCGGTTTCCTCAAGCTGGCCCCAGTCGGGGTCTTCGTACCAGAACGATAGCAGTACTTCGTCTTCGACCTGGGTCATCAGGTCGTCGACTGGGTAGAGAGTCTTCTCACCTCCTCTAGTTCCGGTCGATGGGACTCCGGTGACTTCACACCGGACGGTGAGTTCCTTATTTTTGAACGCTTGCTCTCCCTTGGAAAGGTCCGTTACTGCGTACTTTTCCGCATCGTGAACGACGTTGTGTAGCGAGATAATCATGATTCAATCACTTCGGAAAGCGACGCCTGTAGGAGGCGTTTGTCGAGCATCTGGTTCTGGTAGCGATACGCGTACATGGAGTCCTGCCGTTCGAGACAGTCCGGACACGCTCTGATACACTGCTTTGTGATCTCCTCAACTCGGTCGGCGAGTTCGCTTAGGTCTCTGCGCTGGGAGCCACGGTTGGCAAACCGTTCGTAGGTGTTTCGCACTCGGGAATCGACAAAGGTCTCTTCTTCGAGACCGAGAACGACGTCCATCGCAGTCGGGGTCCGATTTAATTCGGACGCTATGCGCTGGTACGTCTGGGCGACTGCGCCGTAGAAGCGTGCGAGTTCTTTTGTTTCGTACAGCGATGCGACCCGACGATTGAACACCGTGATGACCTCCTCTTTGTCAACGAGATTGGCTTTGTCGATATCTGACGCGGTAGCGACAGCGAGGTCGAAGAGATCCCGCTGAATCTCACCGCTTTCACCGCCACCCTGCTTGTAGATGTCGTAGAGAACGGATGCGTCGCGCTCGGCGAGCAACGAGAGCACGAGATCCTCTGCGAGCGAAATGTGGCAGGAACACTGGTCAGAGAGCGGGCCGGAGATATCGAGTGATCCATCCTTGAGCCGTTTGAAGACTTCTCTACTCGTCCCGGCACCGCCCTGAATCGAGTCGTAGAGCGCTACCTGTACGACATCTATGTCCTTGTTTTGATAATTCGCATCGTACCAGGTTTCGAAGTCGCTTCCCCCAAGTCCTGCCGCCACGGCCCATCCTGCGACGGCGTTCTGTAGGGAGTGAACGAGAACCTGCTCGGTGAACGTTCGCTGGTCCTCTATCGACGCACAGTTCTCCAGAATCTCGTCTAGTTCTTCCGAGTTGTTCCGGAAAAGATCCTTCAGATCCTCGCGCTGGTCACCGTCGTACCCCATCAACCGAAGTCTGGTCGGACCTGACTCAGGAATCACCTTGTCGAGAACTCCGCAAATTTCGTCTATCGACGCCTCGAACACGGAATTGGGACTCTCACCCGAGGTCCGAATCCAGTAGTCAGCAGCTTGAAGTGCTCGGAAGACCGGCTCGACGCCGTAGACGTTCTGTATCGCTCGGTCGTTGAAGAAGAAGTCGTCCCAGAGCTCCCGATACAATTGGGCGAACTTGAGGTCACGCCGCAGTGACTCGTTCGAGTCCAGTTGCGCACTGACTGACTTTTCAACCCATTCACGTGGAATGTCGAAGAGGAGTACCTGACTCTTCTCCTCGCTCGTCACGAAGGCGACGCGACCGTCGCGATCATTGAAATACCGGACGACATCCGAGAATGTCTGCTGATCCTGCCGATACAAAGTGAGGACTGTCGCGTAGTAACACTTCAGGAAGACAGACTCGTCAGAGAATACGATCCGACTGAACAGTTCGCCCTCTCCCTCGATGTCGAATCCTTCTATGTCTCCGCCGAGTCGGTGGAGGTGTTTGAACCAGAGAAAGTTCGAGGTCGGGTCACTCATCCCGAGGTCGATAACGTCTTCATCTGGAACATCGTCGGGGTTGTAGTTCAGTACGTGCTTATGAACGGTGTCGAAGAAGTAGCGTGGGGACGCTGGCTGCTTCACGTAGATCTCTTCGGGTACATAGAGACCGACCTCGTCGGTTTCATACCCGAATGGTGTATACTCCTCTGAGTCGGTCAAAGAGAGTACCTCTTCGAGAGGGTAGTCGTGGCGAAACTCAAAGCCAGGCGTGACGTCCACGTAGCCATCCCGTTGCGAGGCGGCGAAGTCTCCGGTCCACATCTCGAAGTCCCATCGTCGTTTGTAACCACCGGGGAGGTAGTATGAGAGCATTAGGTCGAGGGGCTCCGAGTCGAGCAGGCCTCCCTCATCTGCTGTGACGGGGATGTTGCCGCCGACCTGCTCGGAAATGAATGTCCCAGGAACTGTGAGGGGGCGTTCCGCTTCGGGATCCACTTCGAATAGGTCTGGAATGTGGCAGTAGGGCTGAAAAGGCCCGTATCTGGTTCGCTCTGCGAGGTCGTCGTAGAACCGGACGATAGATTCGATTCTGTTACCCAGTTTCCGCTGCTGGCGTTCTTTCTCGTCCCCACTCATTCGTCAGTACCTCCGGCCGCATTCATGTCCTGAAGCATCTCGAACTGCGTCAGGAGCTTCTGCAACTCTTCTTTTTCTCGTTCGACCTGCTTCGACTTCGTACCGGATTCGATTCGAAGCGCTTCCCAGAACTTCTCGAACCCACCAGCCTCCTCCAACTGGTCGTGTGGAGCTAGCGCCATCTCGGTCAGCCCAACATAATCAGTCAGGTCGTCTAGGACCCCCTCAAGGAAGTCGGGGTCCGCTGATTGGAACGCCTCCTCCAGCCACATCTCTATCTCGTCACGGTCTTGCTCAAGGATGCGAATTAATTCTGGCATCTCTAATCGCTTGTAGATCTCGTCCGAGACGCCCTGATGACGAACGTTGATATAATCGAAAATCGCCGAGACGACGTGCTGGGTCCTAACGAACTCATTATCTTCGTCGAGTGAAATTTTCAAGTATTCGTCACTTGGATTGCTTAATAGCTCTTCGTGGTGGAAGTAGAACGAATCCTCGGGGAACGTCCCGAGGACGACGACCGAAATCGGTTGATCACCTGGGTCTCGTCCGCCGCGACCTTTTCGCTGGACGAAACCGGGTATGTTCATTGGCGCCCGATACTGGAATGTCCCGATGATACTCGGATGATCGAAACCAACCTCTAGCGCGCTGGTTGTGACCATCATGTCCCACTCGTCATCGTTGGCACGGCTTCCGTCAGGAGTCTCAGTCCGACCACTCTTGTGGAGATAGACATCCATCGATTCGAGAAAGTCGTCCTGTAGCGTCCACCAGCACTCACCGGCCTCATACACTGGACAGGGATTCAGCTCTGGATTTGGTGGGAGCGGTTCACAGACTGCGGTCTCGTGGTCGTCTGCCGATCCTCTGAACAGATCTTTCGGGCAATCGGGGTTCGTCTGTTCTGTTTCAGGGAGGAAGGCATCCGGCTTCCTGAGTGAGTATAGCCCGGCATCATCGTTTTCGTCGGCACCCTCAGCGTCGTGGATGTAATCGCCGAGGCGTTTGACCGAGTCGATCGAATCGACAAAGCCGAGAATTTTGTCTTTCGCGTCGTCACCCTCGGGTCGTTCTTTCAGGATGGTGTGGTAGAACGCGAACGCAACCTGGATCATCGTCGAAAGGTTGGTCACGTTCGTCTCGTCGAACTCCTCCCACTCGGAGCGGGGTTTATAAATGTCGTCACCCTGTGGAATCTGGACGGTTCTGGGCTCTGTTGATTTAACGAAGACAAGGTACTCCCAGCCAATCTCTTCGAGTTCCGGTTCGAGATCCTCACTACGGCTCTCGTCCATCTCCTCGATATCTTCCTTTGAATACGGTTTGATTTGCTCAGCACCGGGTGCGTCGAAAATTCGCCTGGTAAAGTCTTCAGCGTTCGAAATCGTCGCACTCGATGCCACGAGAACGGGATCCTGCTCCTCTGCGACCGCCCTCATAGTCGCCTTCAACCGCCGCATCAGGTTCGCAACGTGCATGCCGTATTGGTCGGTGTAGACGTGGACTTCATCGAGGACAACGAACTTCGGCGGGTGGCCTCGCTTCCAGAACTGTTTCTGTCCGTCCGGATCCATGAGGCGTCGATGGAGGCTGTCTGGGGTCGTGATGAAAATGTCAGCCTGTGTTCCTTTTCCGGTGGATACATAGTCAATGACGTGCTCCGGATTTTCCGAGCACTCGAAGTCCTCTTCGGCCGACATCCGGCCACCACACTCCGGGCAGTCTATCTCGATTTCTTTGCTGCTGCCGTGTTGTAGGTTCACGGTGAGCGGAGACTGATTGAATGGTGATGATTCGTCGTCTTCAATGAGTTCGTTGATGGTGTAGAGGTAGTGAACCACTCGCTCGAATTGGTTGTCACAGAGGTCGGTACGTGGATATGCCAGCAGGGCTCGTGCTCCGTCCAAATTCGCCTGCGACGCAGTCAAGGCATAGGTGAGTAGGGGAAATAAGAATGCTTCTGTCTTGCCACCACCAGTACTAGCAGTGACAACGCGCGCTGTTCCGTCGTTGTCGTCTGTGACGCTCTGGAGGTAGAGTCGCTCGAAGGCACGGCCCTGGTATTTGGCAAGTCCTTTCATCCCCAGTTCATGGCAGAGCTCTCTGACCAGCGTCAGTGACGATTCTATGGCATCCTGCCAGTCGCCGGTGGAATCAAATGCCTCTCGGAACTCATCAGCCGGTTCGGAGGTTCTGACCTCTTGGTAGATGTCGCGGACGATGGAGTTGATACGCTTCCCGTCCTCTCCCCACTTCGGCTTCTCCCGGGACTGAATGTCCATCTTCACCATCTTCGTTAGGCTCGGAGTGAACTCGTACTCCTCACCGCCAAAACGCTGCCGTAGCAACGCGAAGTACCGCGTAACTTCCGCGACACGGCTTCGGACACGCTGGCGGTCGTAGACGTACAAAATTGTGTTCCGTTCTTCGAGTTCATCAACGAGACGCTGGAAGATGAGGTGGCTCGCGTGGTCCTCTCCGACCTCACGCGGGACCGCGTCAGAGAACCGGTCGTCCCCGGCTATGGTATCGACGAAGTCCTCGTATAGTTCCCCGAGCGCCACGGTCGCGTCGTAGTTGCCGGAGTTGATCTGTCGCTTACAGCGGTCGTCGATTGTCCGTAGCAACCGCTGCTGTAACTCTGTCTTGAACTCTCGTGGGAGTTGGTTCCACACGGCCTGAAGAGTACTGAGGTCTCCCTGACTCTCCGTCTGTGTTCGACTCATTTTGTGTTCACCAGATGTATATCGTCGAATTCACCGCTACTGTATAGCTGGTACGCCCATTTGAACGCTTCATCCCAACTGAAATCGGTCGTATCGACGACCTTCGATAACTGCCCGTCGTGTTCCTTGACGGCGTTTCTGAACCGCTCCTCGGGAGTTGGTCCCTCTAGTCTGTCCTGGATTTCTCCGAGTTGTTGCTCGGCTTCAGCGAACTGGCCGCGATCCACGTTCTCACGGGCATCACGGAACTGACCGAGTAGATCGTCGTCGCTATCTTCCTTGACATCGGACTCAATACTATCTAAGTTGTTGTTCAAACGGTCCTGTCGACTGGAGATCCTCTGGGCACGGTCCACAGTGTCCTCAAGTTCTGGTAGATGGTCGTTGAGGTACGTCAGGGCCTCTTTGTACTGTGTCGCGCTGTAATACTCGTCGTAGGTTTCCAACACCTCGTCGAAGTCTTCGAGTTCCTGCTGGAGTACTTCTCGCTGATCGTTATCCGAACTGATGTCTGAAATAGCATCGGCCGCGTCCTCCTCCAGAGACTTGGCCTCTTGATACGCCTTGACACATTGCTGTTTCGCCCCGGCTATCTCCTCTAGTTCCTCGTCAATTTTATCGAGGCGTTCTCCGACCTCTTCTACACGGTCTGCTAATAGGGAGTACTCATCGTCGCCGACGAGTTCTCGGAGACCCTCCAGCAGTTTGTTGAGTTCTTCGTGCCAGCCATCGAAGTCGTCAACGTGGACCTCCTCCTGCTTGATCTCCTCTAGTCTCTCCTCGAGTTCATCCGCCTGAATGGCGAGGTTTTCTACTTGGCCCTCCAACTGCTCCTGACGAGCGTCGATTTTACCTTGGAGTTCATCACGAATCGTCTCGGCTCTACCGAGAGCATCTCTTAATCGGGAGAGATCGCCAGAATCCGGATTGAGTGACCCATCGACGTCGGTAATTGTTGTTTCGACATCGTCAAGTTGGTTGTTATATTCGTTCAGTTCGCTGATGTTCAGATCCTGTGCTTCCTCGTAGATCTCTCTCGCATCCTCGAGTCGATCTCTCGCCTGCGAAACCGTCTCGTCAACTTGATCTGCGACACTCACGACATCGTATCTCATCCCTTCTCCAGCAGAGCCCTTCTCCTGTTCGACGTAACCAGCGATGCGGAGTCGGTTGAGATACCACTGAAGCATCTCATCTTCTTCGCTCTCGTTACAACCGAGAACGAAGCGCTGTTCGACTTCGGACTGGAGTTCGTCGCGCGTGAGAGGGCCCTTGTCCATCAGAATTGCATAGACACGGTACCATGGTGGCCGATCGTCTTCGACATCCGGATACGTCCAGTTCTGACCGTCCTTCGAGACCAGGCCCTGCTCCAGATACCCGCTCATCGTCTCGCTACGGAGGTCGTACTGTTGAAGATCGAGTTGCTCGCGGAGGCCCGTTATCGTGAAATCTGTCTGCTGGTTGCGCTCCATCTCCTCAATGACGCGTCGCCCGATCGATCCCGGGTATGGGAGTACCGCCTCTTGAATCGCATCAACGACTCGGCCGTTCACGCCGAGTGACTCCACGAATCCGCCGATGTCGAACGCGTCGTCGTCGAGTTCCACGTCGGAATCGCCTAGACCCAGAAGTTTACCGTACGCATACTCCTCACGTTGCTTCTCCGTCAGGTCGATTTTGAGGACCCGCTCCCTGTAATAGTCGCTCTTCAGTCCCTCCGACTCACTTAGATACTTGTTTAGTTCGGCTGATCTACCCTGACCCTGCTTGAGTAGAATTCCGAATGAGGCCCCTTTCTGCTCAATAGCTTTGATGAACAGCTCGGCGATTTCTTTCGGGATCTCCGGTCCATTGTAAACCGCGACCGCTACTGTTGGCCTCCGGTACCCCTC
This sequence comes from Halorubrum sp. SP9, assembly GCF_005435015.1. Taxonomy (NCBI): domain Archaea; kingdom Methanobacteriati; phylum Methanobacteriota; class Halobacteria; order Halobacteriales; family Haloferacaceae; genus Halorubrum; species Halorubrum sp. SP9. The sequence continues at coordinate 29,880 of NZ_SGXU01000015.1, read as the reverse complement.
GCCAACGTGGTACTCAACGAGCCATGATTCGAGTTGATAGTCCTCGTATTCGACTCCGACCGGATCGGGAAACGTCGTCGCGTAGTCGGCCTCACGTAGCGCAAGTGCAAACCCACGGGACATGGCTGATTGGTACTTGATCGGCGCAGTCGTCGCACGGATGTCAAGATCGGCGATGAGCGTTCCTTCGCCACCAGTCGAGCCAAAGAGGAAGTCCTTCGCCTCGTCGTGGAGTTGATAGAAGTACCGACCGTCCTCGTTGATCCGTTCAAGTATCCGGATCTCTGTATCGCTACTCATCGAAATTGGTTGCAGTAACTCTTCCGGATCGGTCGTGAACCCATCCTGCGGGACACGGACATCTTCTCCAATAAGACGACCACGGAGATTCTCGAGGTCATTCGCTGCGTCTGTATCGAAGTCCCGAAGCCCCTGCTCGAAATTGCTCAGGGACGTCGTTGAAAGGATCTGTTCATCTCTGACCAGCGAGTCGAACCCACGAATCGCATAGAACACGGCGTCACCGTTGACGGCGTCCAGGTCCGCCTCGGCAGCGTATTGAAGAGCAGACGCATATATTGACAGAATTTCTCGAGGATGTCCGTTGGTGAGAGACGTTATTACTCCGACCGTTTCTTCGACAATAGGATAGAGCTTCCCCTTGTTGGTAGAGCGGTGCTGATCAAGACGATCGATCAACATTTCTTCCACATCGCCTTCTCGAAGGTTACCGAGTCGAATCGCCGGTCGTTGTGCGAAACGTTGGAAGAGTGCGTTCCCGAGCGGTTGGCTGTCCTCTTCGTCGTATCCCGTAATACGAGTTTTCGCCTTCTGTGAGAATCCTAGGAGGATGTGAATTCGAGCCGCACTCAGCTCGTTAACGACGTGGAGGAACGACCTGACGAAGTCCTTTACTTTTGATTCCTCAGCGTTGACTATGTCCTCGGCTTCGTCGATGAAAATAAAAATACTGTTGTAGTCATATTCCGTGGTCGCCTCTTGGGATAATTTTCTGAGGTTCGTAGCGACGTTCTTCATCAGTTGCTCGACCTCGAACGTCTTTTCGACGCTCGACTCTGGTTCCACAGGCTTCAGTTCTTCTACGAAATCCTTCAACTCCGGAGCGAAATCGAGTATCTCCTCGATGATTTCCAAGTAAAGCGACTTGATACTCAACCCAAGATTGCCGACGTAGACCCCAATTGCCTGATGGGTTACACCATCGATTTTAACTCCATCCTTCAGATCGTTGCGGAGCTGGATGAGATGGTGGCTCTTCCCAGTACCGTAGTCTCCGAATACCAGCGACCGACTCATGTTTTCTGGATGCTGGAGGGCATCCTGGACGAACCCTTCAAGTCGGGCTTCCTGATCGTCGCGGCCGACAATACGGTACGTTTGAGCGGTTTCTTCGTCCGCAATCGTTCGCTCGAAGGGATTCGTCTTGAGGTCGAACTTGTCGTACTTACTCATGGATGCGGGCTTCGTTGAATGCGGCTTTGTCGAGGGTCATTTCGCCGTAGCTTCCGGGTGTGACAAACCCGTGACGCTGGAGTCGGGACAGGTGGTTCTCGAACGTTGACTTCTCTATACCGTACATCAGTTCGATGCGTTCGAAGAGCTCTTGCTCGGAGATGCCATTCCCATCACCGGAGGCAACTGCTTCGTATTCTTCATAAATGAGATGTGCTAGTAGGGTAATCGGACACCGACCATCAGTGTATCCGCGATTATTTTTCCGTATCACGTCCGCATCTGATAACAGTTCTACACCAATATCAATAGTAAAATCATTGAGTTTGTTTCCAAACGGATCGTATCCAGCTATTGCCCGCTTTATTTCAAACTTTTCTAGCGGCTTATTTCGATATACCTCTTTTGCGATGTTAAGAAGTTCCGGATGGGCATAGGTTAGGTTCGTTAATATTCGGTCATAGGCTTCGGTGTCGTTGGCTGTATGGATCGACTCACTTACGGCCTTTCCGGAGAATAATAACCTCGAATTCTGAGGAAGTTCAGTCTCCGATGTTAGCTGGATTTGATCATCAATCTCTTGAATAAGTAGAGCATTCTCCAACTCTTCTATGACGTCTTTGGCGCCTTCTTCCGAGTCTGGGAGGTTCGCATCAAGATCTTTCCGTGCTGTCAGAGCTTCCCTGAGCGACTCTCTGGTGTACGTTTCGTCATTTGCGACCAACTGGACTGCTGCATACAGTTGGTAGAATCGTGAGTACTGTAGGGTCACGAGTCGGGATCCTCCCATACAGCCCCGCTAAGTGGGAACTGATCGCGTAGTTTGTGTGGCCATATCATAAATTTTGTTGTGTATCTGAGATATTAGGAAAATGTTGTATATCACACGACCGGTGCCCCCTAAGTCTATTTAATATATGTATACGGTAGTCAGATCTGAGATGAGGTTGAGAAAGTTTCTCGGACAAATTCCCATCGGCTTCTGTAGCTTCTGGAAGGAACCCATATTCACATGCTAGCACTGACATTACCGGCCTAACACCGGCACCGGATATAATATTTTTCACCGTGAATTACAGTATCTAGATCCCCATATACCATAGCCAAATTCAGCTTTCATACCTTCTATCTGGCTACACTTTCACGTTTAACACGTGCCTAACCCACCCAACTCATTTCTCATCTACCACAGGGCTTCAAACGTATCTATCGGCGATTATTTCAAAGACAAATTAAGCGAATTCTCCCAGAAATAGGTGATCTTAGGAGATGACCTCCTGAATAATTTCTGTATCTATATTTTCTTGCCCCCGTTCGGCGGCATCATCGACTGTGTAGCTACAGATTGAAAGCGCCTGTCGTACATTCCCCTGTGAACTCTGTAAAATCAGCTGAAGGCTATCCTCTTCGAAGATATCGGACACTGAAATCTCCTCACCAGCGGCAAGGTCAACATACGAATCAACGAGCTCTTTCAGGTGCTCCTCTGTCATCGGTTGGAGGGAAACCTCTCGCCCGATCCGTTCGGAGAATGCGTGATATTCGCTCATAATGTCCTGCCAGACCTCCGGAGCGCATCCGAACATCATGCTGAGTCCGGAACTGTTCTGATCCATCAAATGGCGTAGACTATTGAGCGTCGCCTGTTCGTTTTTGGGAGAGAGCCGTGCCACGCTTTCGAACTCGTCCACGAAGACGAACGCGCCGGTGTATCCGAGTTCGAGTAGCATGCGCTTCAGCGCCGTAAACGCACGCACACCCATCGTGTCGTCGTCAAGTGCGCTATGAATCTCCATCTCTTTACGCTGTTCGTACCGAATTCCCTCCGCGGTGAGCCATTGCCACGCGTAGAGGTTTGTGTCCTCATAGACCATGTGTACAATCGCACGAGCGAAGTCCGCAAATTTCGTAACATCGCTTAGAAGTTGGATGGCCTTTGGGACGAGTTCTGAGAGCAGAATATCTCCCTCGTCGATCAGCGATTTCATCGATGGTGCTCCCATCGGATTTGTCTCGGTCTGCTTCCGGGCGACGTGAGCGAGGAATTCGTACGCAAGTTCCTGTACACGATCGAAGCCGAGGTCGTACATAAACTCGTGATAGACGTCGAGAAATCCTTCGCCGGGTTGAGCGACATATCCCACGAGCACGTCTTCGCGGTCACGGACGAGCGAGCGGGCGTATTTGAGGGTGTGTGATTTGCCATTCCCATACTTTCCGGTTATCACGAGGTGTTTGGATTTTCCGGTGCTGAGTACCGATGACACGGTGTCACTCACCGCGTTCGCTACGTGATCTTGCCCGCAGTAAATCTCTGGATCATCTGAGGGTACTGGGCTGTAGGGGAACGGGTTTTCGTCCAGACCGAGCGACGAGTAGTCGCGCTGTTCGTCTGTTATTTTGAAGTTGTCAGTTGTCATTGTTGTTGAATTGTAGGTCGCGGTCGTACACCGCGAGGTAGTAGTACTGTTTGCCGAGTTGTTCAACACCACGCATCACCTGTTCTGATGACTGATCGGTGGTGACGAGTTCACCGTCACTGTCGGCCAGTTCGATCGTTTTGAGTCCGTATCGCGCGTCTTTCGCGCCGGTGTCGATCGGTGCTCCGGACAGTTCTATTCGACCAATGTTTTGTTCTGCGAGCGTCCGCAGCGCATCATCGAACGTAGCGCGGTCACAATTGAGGCGCTCACAGGTATTCTCACGAAGTTCAGGGATCGAGAGATACCGTTTCTTCAGATTCACGCCAGCACTTTCCTCTAAGCTGTCAGCAACGGACAGCAGCACGTACGGAAAATTCGGCGGCACGTCACTTTCTTTGACAGCGTAGAACGTACCATCAAACACGTTTCTCTGAATTGCGCCGAGACGTTGTGCCCACCCCCCGATGACGTCTAGCGAGGTCTCATTATACTCGTACGGGGTGAACTCAGCTTGGTTTTTGAGTCGTTCCAGCGCCGCATCTGGTTCGATGGTGCTGCCATCTTCGAACAGGCTGAGAAACGCCCCGTAATGTGGGCTGTGCGTCTTTAGAACTGAGTTGACTTTTTCCCAATCGCTTGTTTCAACGGCGTCAATGAAGCGCTCACCGATGGTCGTTGCCGCGTAGGTTCCCTTATCAGGTATTTTTTCAATGAGACTGATGCGCGTCGATTCGAGTATCGTCTCTCGCGCACGCCGTTTGCTCACGTCGAGTACATCAACGACGTCATCCGTTGATTGTGCGCCGTCCTGGCACAAATGAGTTAGTTCGACCAGTCGACCGAGATTAACGGGGCGAACTGTTGGACGTTCGTTACTCATGCGAGCCTCCTCACCTGCTGTTTCGCCAGTTTGTAGGCGCGGGCGGTTACTTCGTTGCCACGGAAGCGAAGATCGAGGTATGATTCAACGTCTTCGCCCGCTTCCACCATGTACCGGAAGCGGCGAAGTTCGAGTGTAAGTGCCCATAAGTTGTGCTTCACGAGAGCATCGCGATCCTTGCGGATGTCGTTGAGCGTGCGGTCTTTACAGACTGGACAGGCACAAGGGAGATATTCGAGATCCTCGATGTGTCGGAGCTCTTCACCTCCAAATCCAGGGATCAGGTAGTTTCGGTTACCGGCACTCCGGATGAACGCGGTTGAATCAAAACTGTCGACTCCACAGTAGAGCAGTAGTGGTTGGTACACGAGGCCGCCCAATCCGTACGCGTGTAGGTGCTTGTTAGTTGCCCGCCGTGCAGCTAATATCAGCTTTGTGACTTTCTCGTAGTCGGTTCTGATAGGAACGAGACTCCCGAGCGCGTATCCGTCGAATTCGCCTTTCTTCTCAAGATATCGAATCCCGTTCCGTATCGTCTTTGGGTCATAGCCGTGTACGCTGGCGAAAAGTAAGCCGTTGCCGTCATGCGAATCACTCGCAGTAAGCGCCCGCTGGATATTCTCTTCTACCCGACGGTCGTTCTCTCGTTCCCTGTTCTCGCGCGAGAGGGGAACGTCAACTGTGCCCAGAATATCTGCGTCGATTGCCTGCTGTGTTTCGAGTGATTTCTCTGGGGTGGTGTCCAGTTCCTCAGAACGGAAATCAAATCCACCACTATCGGCGAAAACGATGGTTGACTGGGGTACCCCCATCTCACTCCGTAGGGTCTTGCCGTCCTGAATTCTATTCCACTGTGGTTCCCGCTGACGTATCGACCGAGCGTTAACCATCGCAGTCGAGAGGTCAGGGATCTCATCCGTGTACTCTGGGGTATTATCACTCGATCGCTTCCCGATGTTACGGACTGGGAAGAGAACAGGCGTCTCTAACTCCCCGTGTGGTGTTGATAATGACTGTCGCCTGTACAACATATGACGAGCTGCGATAAGCTCAGCTGCGACTTATATCTTTTCCCGACTGGAACGTCCAGAGAGGATTCTCAGTACAAGAAAGTAGATGTGAACTTGTCTCGATAATACTAATCTGCTATTTAAACAGACTGTAATCCCGAGTTCATTTCTCCACCCATCATGATCTCTCACGTCAAGTACACATCTCGAACACTGAATCTCATATTAAATTATATTGAGTAACGAATATCCGCCAAAATTCACACCTGTGTAGCTAAGCCGGACGTTCCACGAATTCTGTGACAGCGTAGAACGGGAGCGTATCAATCAGCGCCACAAGCAGTTTCACGATGTACTGTCCGGCGACGATCGATACGAGCGCCCAGCCCCACGTTGGGTCTCCGCCGAGGCCGAGTGCGGGGAAGATGGCGAAGCCGAGGGTGATGAACACGACCGTGTCCACACCCTGACTAATTGCGGTGGATCCGCAGTTTCGGAGCCAGCGATGACGACCGGCGGTGCGGGTTTTCAGGTTGGCGAAGAGTCTGACGTCGAGGTGTTGGGCGAAAGCAAGCGCGACGACGGAGGCGAGGATGATTGATGCGGAGCCGCCAAGTGTCGACACGAACGCTTCCTGCCCGCCGTAGAACGGGGCAGACGGCATCCAGATGGCGAGGAAGACGAGTGCGTACGCGATGACGAGTGTGACGACGGTTCCGTTGACCACTGTCGCAGCGTAGTCCTTCCCGTGGTACTCGACGAGCAGGTCTGAAGCGAGGTATGCGACGCCGAACGCAACGAATCCAGCAGGGACAGCGACACCACCAAGTCCGGGCAGTTCGATCCAGGTGAGTTTTGCTGCGAGAACGTTTGCGAGGACGATTGAGCCGGCGAACACGGCAGTGAAGATCGCGCGAGTATCTTCAGTCTCCATCAGCTGTCACCACCGTCTGTAACTGTACCACTGCGTGTGAGGCGTGGTTGCGGCTCGGGCTGGGTGGCCAGACGTAGACGACGAGAGGTCTGGTGGCGGTGTGATGTCCGTGGGTGTGAGTGGTGCTGCTGTTCCATCGGTGGAGTAACGAAACTCAATATTTATATATTCCCCGAATATTCTTCCAGTATGGCTCGAAGTTTATCAAGAGACGAATCCGGACCAGATGCGCTTCAAGAAGCAGGGCAGCGAACGCTGCTGATTGGAGATGATAAGCCGATTCGGATTAGCTCGGGCCATCGAATCCTCCATCATGAGGGGAAGTGTTCGCGGCCACACGGGCACAATTACGAGATTACTGTGGAAGTGACCGGGGAGCTCACTGAGGAGGGGTGGGTCGTCGACAAAGGCGACGTCACGGCTGTGATCGACGCGTGGGACCACCGGTTCCTTGTCGAGGCGGGCGACCCGCTCATCGACGCGTTCGAAGCTTCTGGCGACGGCGACGCGCTTGTCGTGTTGGAGCACCCGCCGACGGCGGAGGTGATGAGTGTCCTGCTTGAACAACGGATGCTCGATGCGTTCCCTGATACCGTGTCGGACGTGTCGGTGTCGGTGAGCGAGACCGGCGAGCTCTGTGCGTCGTACTGATGCCGGTCGCTAGCGATATTGAGGAACCCACTGAGGACGCTGACGCGGCTGGTGAGGGGCTCCCGATTAACGAGGTGTTCTACTCATTACAGGGTGAGGGCACGCTTGCTGGCGTGCCCTCGGTGTTTGTACGGACGTCTGGGTGTAACCTGCGGTGTTGGTTCTGTGATTCGTACCATACATCGTGGGAGCCGACCGGGGCGTGGCGGGACGTCGACTCGATCGTCGAGGAAGTACAGTCACACGAACAGGCTGACCACGTCGTGCTCACGGGCGGGGAGCCACTCATCCACGAGGAATCTGTCGAACTCTTAGAGCGACTGGCCGCAGATGGGTATCATACCACGGTGGAGACGAATGGGACGATCTACCGGGATGCCCCCATCGATCTGGCGAGTATTAGCCCGAAACTGGAGAGCAGCACGCCGACGCCGGATCGTGACCCGAAAGGGGAGGGCGAGTGGGAACAGAAACACGAGGAGAACCGGATCGATATGGACGCGTTGTCTCGCATGGTGGATGCGTACGAGACGCAACTCAAGTTCGTCGTGACGGATGAGTCGGATCTCCCGGAGATCACGGACCTGGTTGACCGGGTGCGGGCGGCGACGGCGACGACCGTGGCGGATGATGACGTCTTGTTGATGCCGGAAGGCATGACGCGGGAGCAACTCGATGGGACGAGAAGCGAGGTCGCCGAACTTGCGATGGAGTACGGGTACCGGTACACACCGCGCCTCCACGTTGACCTGTGGAACGACGCCCCAGGAACATGAGTACGACAGCCAACGCCCGGGTCGGAGCAGAGTGGAACCACGAGAGCGACGCGGATGTCGCCCCTGGTGGCGTGGATAGAATAGCAATCGATTCGACGAGACTGACAATTCATGAGTAACGAGAGCGCGGTGATTCTGGTGTCCGGCGGGATGGATAGTGCGACGGCTGTCTACGAAGCGATGGAGCAGGGGTACGAGCCGTACTTCCTACACACGTCGTACGGGCAGCGCACCGAAGACAAGGAGCACGAGTGCGCAAAAGCGCTTGCTGAGGAGGTTGATGCGGCTGACTTCTTACATATCGAAACGGGGCATCTCTCACAAATCGGAGCGTCGAGCCTGACGGACGAGGAGATGGACGTGGCTGACGCAGATCTGGAGAGTGACGAGATTCCGACATCGTACGTCCCCTTCCGAAACGCGAATCTGTTGTCGATGGCGACGTCGTACGCGGAGGCGACTGACTCGTCGGCGCTGTTCATCGGCGCGCACTCGGAGGATTTCTCCGGGTATCCTGATTGTCGCCCGGCGTTTTTCGATGCGTTTCAGAACGTGATTGATGTCGGGACAAAGCCGGCGACGGAGATTGAATTGAAAGCGCCGTTCGTTGAGTGGTCAAAAACGGAGATCGCGGAACGCGGACTAGAGCTCGATGTGCCGTACGACATGACGTGGTCGTGTTACCGCGACGAGGAGCCGGCGTGCGGGACGTGTGACGCGTGTGCGTTCAGGCTTGAAGCGTTTCGGAACGCCGGATCACGCGATCCGATCGCGTACGCTGAGCGACCAGAATTTTCGTAACATTTCTTTTTATACGACCTGAGAGATAGTCCCTCGGCCTATTGGAACTAAGACTCGTCGTTAATGTCACCCGCAAACTCATCGTCGCCACTGAGCCGTCCCGAAACCCCGTTCATGGCGTAGATGAGTGTCGCTGCGATGTCGAAGGCTTCCATTCGTGAGAGCCGAGATAATGGCCGTGTCACGAATTCCTCACCGTCCGCATTCACGCCTGTGATCGGAGTGACACTATAATCTCCATCGCCCATTGTGCCGTCAAGACGGACAAGAATTGATTCATCATCATCAAACCTCCACTCAATATAGTATTCGTCGTGAATCTCTTCACTCCATCCCGACGGATAATAATCTAAATGCTCAGTTTCACTTTCAGGCATTATACATCCAATTACCGAGTCTGAAGGTGATAAAAATGCGTGTTCAGCTCTTTATTTGAATTGCTTCTGAATCAAGATTACACTAAGCGGCCGAAAATACGGATTCATCGCTAGCTCTCAGGGTGTATCAGTTTATACTTGTTTCGCTCCTCAAAATCGGGGTTGCTTGGTACCCACATCAATTCTTGTCTGTTGTGATATGCGATACCATGAAGATATTCCCAAATGAATATTTGTGTATGCCAAAGGTCAGCGTCGAAATTCCGCAAGAGCTGCTTGATGACCTCGACGAACACGTCGGTGATGAGAGAAAATTTGTCAATCGAAGCGACGCAGTGCGGGCATCAATCCGTAAGACACTCGATATGCTTGATGAGATCGATAGACGCCACGGACGGGTTGAGACAGATGAGAATCGATAGCAGTTGAACGTATCATTCGTTCTTGTCAGTTACAGTGTAGCCAGGGTACCACCAGACTGTGCTCCTCGCTCCCGTTTTCTTTGACTGAAGAAATCCCTGTTCTTCCAATGAACGGAGCCGGTTGTATACCGCTCTACGGCCGATAGGAAGTGATTCCGCAACCTCATCTGACATCAACACAGGGTCCTCTGCTTTCTCAAATACCGCCAGTATCTCCTCATCAGATACTGTCGGCTTGCGACCGGGGCTATCGCTACCCATTCAACCCGAAGCGCGTGACGTGAGGGGCTAAATCTATTTATTCCACTAACGGAAGCGTTATGTTGGTTCCCACGTAGGAAGTATAGTGGAATCCCAACCTCATCGGCGAAACGGAACTCTTCAGTCATCCACATCAGTGGAGACCGGACCAGCCACGGCACTAGCTGGGATCGACTCGAGAAGCTTCCGTGTATGGCGACAGACGACTGAAGAGCGAAAGAACATCGAGGAGGGCCGGGCGTACTACAACGATCCGAGCCCCGTACCACCTCCCGAGAAGCACACGCCCAGCAGCTTGCTGCAGTGCCACAGAAAGCTGGTCTACCGGAAAGAGAACGCACCAGCAGAGAGCGAGATGGCTCACGGCATCTTGTGGGTCGGTTCTCGCTTTGAGGAAGATATTGTCCTCCCGTACCTACGCGATACTGTCGCCGACGACGGCCTGTTTGTCACGAATTCATTATACGTCGATTTCGAGATTGAGAGCGACGCCGGCGATCTCGTGGTGAAGGGGTCGACCGACCCGGTCGTCGTCGACGCCGACGGCACGCCCGTACTACCGACGGAGGTGAAGACGAAGAACTCCCTCGAGTATCTCGACGAGCCGAACGAGCACCACAAGGCGCAACTGTACGCCTACATGGTTGGCCTCTCGGAGAAGTACGACGTCAACGTGAAGCGTGGGTGCTTGATCTATGGGGCCAGAGATTCGTTCGATCTCGAGGTTTTCAATGTCGAGTTCGATGAGCAGTTCTGGCAGTCGACGGTTGTCGAGTGGGCGTCAGAGCATACGGAGTACCGGCTCGCTGACGAGCTTCCGCCGGCGGTCTCACGGTTCGGCTGGGAGTGTGACTTCTGCGCCTTCCGAGAACGATGCGGGAAGGGTGAACGCCGGCATCAGGACAGCTCGCCGGAAGGACTCCTCCCCGGATTCGAGGAGTATCCGCGGAAGCCCCTTCTTGAGTACCTCGACGCGTACGATGCAAAGCTCACACCGAGCCTCGCGAAACGTTATCCGGACCTTTGTCAAGAATACGGAGTCTACGACTGGTCCTGTGACCAATGCGGGACACGCGCCGAGTGGGAGTTTGCACATCTGTCTAGGGACGGGGACAGATTGTGCCCTACCTGCGCAGATAGTGGTCAACTAGTCACTCTGTCAGATCCCAGTCTATCCCAGCAAGTTCGGGATGAGATCCGGTAATGAGCTCTATGGAACAATCTACGATCAGCTGCCCAGCGTGTGAATCAGCTAGTGTCGAGGTCGATAAGCACGGTTTCGATGGTCTCTGCCAGAATTGTGGCTTTGTCATTCGTGATCGGCAGAATCCCGCGACCCCGGAGTGGAAGGCACCGAAACAAATAGTCAATGAGTCCAACGACCCGAACTGGCTATCTTTCTGTCGTGTCCGAGATTCTACGGAAGAACAACTTGCACGTGCCTTCGAAAGCTTGGAGAAGCTATCCGCGGACTTCATGGTCTCGCAACCGGTCCGCGAAGAGACCGTTGAGATTTACTGTAAGGCATTTTGTTCCGGAACGACTGATGGGCGGGACACGGACTGTTTCGTCGCTGTATGTCTATCTCTTGCCGCACAGAAGGTCCACGAACCGATACCGAGGTCTCGACTTATCGATGCTGTATCTGTTACCAAGACAGCGTTCAATTCGAGTCAGAAGGCAATACGGGATTCAGTCGATGTTGAAGTATTTCCTTCGGGTGGTGATGAGTACATCCCGTTTCTCTCGTCCGAACTGAATCTCTCCGATAGTGAGTGTACCTCGGCAACAAATCTCCTTGAGAGCACATCTGGTTCTACTGAACTGATCGGTAAGAGTCCGATCGGTGTTGCCTCGGCTGCTGTGTATCTAACAAGCGCTCGGACACAACGACAGGTAGCTGAGGCTGGGGGCATTTCGGCTGAAACTGTTCGCCAACGTGTGAGCGATATTCGGAGACTGGAGCAGCTATGATGGATCAGATTTCGGATCGAGATCGTCTGTACGGAGACGATGAACAGGAAGATATCCGAGCAGCGGTGTATGCCCGTACTTCATCGGCAAAGCAGTCCTTTGGTCATTCTCTAAATGAGCAAGTTCGGCTATCCATCGAACGGTGTCAGATGCTCGACTGGGAGGTCGTTTTCGTATTCCGTGATGAAGCAGAGAGCGGAAAAGACCCGGACAGACCGATGTTTCAATCGATGCTCAGAGCCGCAGAGAAGCAAGCCTTCGACGTTGTCGTGTTTTGGAAACTCGACCGGTTCTCTCGAAGTCTCATGCACGCAGTACAGTTGGAATCCAAGCTGAGACAGTATGATGTCGGTCTTTACAGTATTACTGAGCAAATCGATACGACAACGGCGTCGGGACGATTCAATTTCCGAAACATCGCCAGCGCAGCTGAATTCGAACGAGACATGATCCAACAGCGTACCAAAATGGGGCTCCATGCGCTGGCGGTGGAATACAAGTGGCCGAACGACAATCCACCCCTCGGATACGTCGTGGCGGAGAGTGGACGTCTCCGAATCGTTTCGGAGGACGCTGACATCGTCCGAACGATATTTCTTCGGTATACGCGTGGGCAGTCGATGCCGGAGGTCGCTGATTGGCTGAATAAGTCTGGATTACAAACGCGATCAGGAGGTAACTGGACGCCTCGCGCTGTTGGCGATGTTCTTCGAACAGAACTGTACAGGGGTCGCTACGAGCTCGGCACCGTATCCGAGCAAGTCCCTGAGTATCGGATTATTGACGACGAACTCTTTGAGAAGGTAGAGAAGATTCGATTACGGTTCAGAAACGGCGGCGGTAAGATTGAGAAGATGCCGCGCTCGAGAAAAGAACGTACTGCCCAGAGAATGAAAAGGAGGTATTGCGACTACTTGGATAGCTATGGCTAGAGGGATGTACACGTCGGGAGGATGCCCTTTATTTTAGATATTTGACGAAGCTGCTGCCGTCTTGGAGAAGATCGTTACCCGCATTGAGAACTGTATACACGACCTCCATGCGATCGTATTCGTTTTCTCGCGGCCATTTTCGATACTCGTCGCACTCGGGGCAGTAGTACTCGTGTGTTTTGATGTCTCCCTTGAGATCACGCTGTCCATCTTTGACCATGCTACAACCGCAGTCACAGAGCAGTGTTGCAGGATCACTGCATTGGATTACGGTGAAGAGATCGAACTCTTCGATGAAGTCAATCACATCCTTCGTATCTTCGTCAGTGGAGTGTTTCCTGTTCTTTCTCTGGATGATATCTTGTACCTTGATGAAGTCCTCCTGATCAACGATCTCGAGATCTTTGTCTTCCACGATCCCATCCATCTCGGTATCACTCATCCAGCTCTCGGGGATCCGAGGTGCTCCGACGTAGACGTAGTTTTGAAGGAGGGTTTTAACGCGATGTCCATCAAGGACATTCCCGTACTCATTGTTGATTCGCCTCCTAGTTTCCTTGTAATTCTCGCAATCACGGAACTCTGCGAACATCTCACCGACGATCTGACTATTTTCGGGATCCTTCTTTAACCACCCGTCCTCTGTCGTAGTGTATCCGAAGGGCGCGGCGGGGTAGATAGAGCTCCACTGTTTCTTTTCAAGGAAGTTCCTGATCTTCGTGCTTTGGGCTTTTGAGGTTCGAATTTCGTTCGATACCTCCGATAGTAGCGACATGAGCGTAGTGTGCATCAGTCCCTCGATAGTCTCCAAGTCCTTCTCTCCAGAAGTCGTGATCAGTTTCACCTCACACTCACTCTGAAGGATATGGAGGAAGTACAGTGTCTCCGCGGCACTACGACCTATTCGGTCGATGTTCTGACTTAGCAGATACTCGACATCATCCTGTTGAGCCATCCGGAAAACCCTCTGGATCCCATCACGGTCGAAATTAGTTCCCGTTTCTCCGTCGTCTATGATCGGTTCTCCTGCCAGAACGATATCTAGTTCATCTGCTACCTCTCTAAGACGAGAGACCTGATTATCTAGACTATCTCCTTCTTTGGCCTGTTTGTTGCTACTAACTCGTGCGTAGATGATCCCTTTTCGATCCGAGGTAATCTCATGTTCGGAGAAGTCAGATATTCCCGCTTGATCGGCACTCATAGCCATCGTGAGCGCGGAGACGACGAGCGAGAACAGTATCTCACCTTTTAAGTTTTGGACCACCGCTGATATAGTAGGTCGGATGCGCTGCCCCAACGCCCACCGTATCCGACGTCTTATATGGCTCTTGTCCCAGATCCGACCCTGAGAGGATCCTAGGAGACCTTTCACCGCAGAACGTAGACTCACAGCAGATCACCTCCGCTGTCATCACGAAGTTCCTCTAGAACCTTGCGCCGTCGTTCCAGCTTTTCTTCTGGGGTGCGCTCGTCGTAGTGTTTGTCGAGTACTTCCTCACTGACGTCACATCGGTCGCTCAGGATCCCCTTCGGAACCCCATCGCGCCGCTTTTGAGTCAGATACGTGTGGCGGATCGTGTGCGGCGACCGTGACGATGGGCACTTCGGCGCTGTATCACGCTCCTGCGCTGCTTCGCACTCCTGCGGTTCGGAGCCGTGAGGACACCCTTCACCGACTACACATGGACGACTCCATTTGTAGATGTACGTCCGAATCGTCGGCTTCGAGATTCGGCCACTATGCGTCGTTAGAAGTGGTTCTCGGCCACTGTCGGTTTTGACTTCGCGCCTGTTGTGCTTGATGTAATCTTCGAGAACTTCGACTACCTCCTGATCGATGTTGGTCGGTCCTTCGCTCCGCCCTGCGTTTTTGAGACGTGTTTCTGGTGGATCGTGGCGGAACTCGATGTACGGGTCGTCGTCGTCCAGATTCAGGTCACACAGGTCCAGCGAATGGATCCCACCGAGACGTCGGCCGGTTGCTCCGAAAAGGAGCCAGACCACGTGCTCACGCGACGCGTATTCGTGTTTCCCTAGGTAATCGACGATTCGATTGAAACGCTCGGGATCCAACTCCGTATCCCTCACTCCGTCGCCGTCCTTCAGCTCCGGAATCGTCACTTTGCCCGGCAGGTCGGCGGGCACTGCGTCGATCGAGACGAGGTATTCGACGAAGTTGCGTAGAAGATACATTACGTCGCGCATCGTCTTCGTGGAGAGCGGACCTCCTTCGGCCGACTCATCGCGCCGCCAGTTACGATAGTCGTCGAGGTCACGCCCGGAGAGATCGTTTAGATCGTCAATCCCATTCCGTTCGCAGAACGCTTCGAAGAGTCTCAACTCCGCTTCATATTCTTCCTTTGTGTTCGGCGTAATCTCATCGCCTCGGTGCTTGAGGTAGCGGTCTACGCCTTCAGATGGCTCGAGCGACTCGAGCCCTCTGATCTCCTCGATGAAGTCTTCGAGATCGACGTCAACGTTGCTATTCATTGCGCGACACCTCCGAAGAGATTTCGTTGGAGAGCGATGCGACTAGCTGGATTGTGGGGAGCATTTGTGGAGAAGTACGTCGTCGCTGGACGAACTCCGCGACGCGAGGAGTTTGTTCGTGTTGCTACTCTACGTTCTGTGTTTAGATTTCCATCATGAACGTCTCACGAGGTGACTCAACTCGACCCTGAGACGGCACCCATTCAAGGAAATAAACTCCTCGTGGAGGCCTTCGATCCGTGGTCATGGGCTGTTTTTCAGCCCTTTGTCGGCGACCTGTGTAGGTCAGCGACTCAAGATCTGAAATCGTCACCACCCATTCAAGAACATAAATGCCGCGTCGACGCCCTTTGATCCAACACTGAATCGGATCATTCGTCCTACGCTGGCTGTTTTTCAGGGTAGTGACTCGAGTCAAGGATCGTCACCACCCATCCAACTCTATAAACTCCTCTAACGCTCCCTCTGATCTAGATATGTGCTACTCACCGATCATCCTGTGCCGATGTATCGCTGATCAGCTGCCGCAGCTACTCACCGATCATCCTGTTCCGGATGCTCTGCCGATCAACCGCTGTGGTCGTCCTTCGAAATTTGCGGCCGCCCGTTGAGGCCCTTGTAGTACATAGTTACTTGACGTAGGTCTACTCAGTATAGAGTTCGTTAGATCTGAAGAGTTACCACACTATGTTGACTAGCGATTCAGTCTGAGGAAATACGCTGACGATTCCTGCGCTAATAGGGTGTCTACCTCTTCTACGTACGGATTCTGGTGTAGGTATTCCTCCCCATTCCATTCGTACAGGTCTGCACCCCCTGCGCCGGCATTGCGTTCGGCGTCGATTACCTTCGCAAACTCTTCCGATTCTAGTGTATTTCGGATATGCTTCTCCGACACCTCACTGATACCATCTCTCGGTGTACCAGATTCAGATATTTGCGCAAGTCGTTCACGAAGTGTTCCGACTGTCTGCTGATTCAAGCTATTCTTATCGCGTTTCGCCCGGATCAGTTCTTCTAGAACCAACACGCGCTTGGGGTCACTCTTCCGTTTTTTGACGTCCAGATCGTTTATTGAAGTCAACCATCGGGGTGTCGCCTGCGTGTTAATGTATACACGAACATCACCCTCCTTATCAGGTGGTAGATCCCGCCCGAATCGAAGAATTGCTTGGAAGACTTGGTGATGAGTAAAATGCCGATAGACTTGCTCCCCGAAGCCCTCAAAACCATCCAGTGTGCCGTTAGTGCGGATCGCTTGGGTTGATTCTCCGCATAGACCTGCCCATCGCCTAATGATGTCGTCGTTCGGATAGGGGCTTCCGGAGACGACGCCCAGATTTTCGGCTTGAAACACGTTTGAGCTGAGTACTGTCGCATAGTGCTGGCCTGCATGAGTTTTCTCCTTACTAAGAGATATTTCGGCATCTATCCTATTGCGGGGTTTAACGCACCGTTTGAACCACGCCTGATTACGGTATCGTTCAAGTGCTTTCTTTCTCGTGATGATTGGGAACTTCTCATCCTCTATTAGGCGAACTGCGTAAAAGCGAGCATCGTCCTTCTGAGAGATGCTCCCACCAGAATAGTGATTCATCCCGTCTGCCAGCTGGATGAGTTGAAAACCGAGACCCTCCCTGAGATAGCGATCTAGTTCCTTCCGTTCGAGAACCTGTTTCAGTTCGAACTCCGTATTGAACACTGTCTCCCAGAGCTTCTTCGTCGGCAATGCATCCATCCCGATTACTTGAGATGCTGTATCCAGCGGCGGGGGGCTCAATACGAGCATTTGGTTCGTATTTCGATCGCGCAGACATCGTGTTCCCGTATCGACCCCGGTGTTTTCCCAGACCTCGTTATCATCTGCCAACTCTATTCCTGGACCAATCCTTTCCGCAATGAGGAGGCCCAGAGTCAGCAGTGGGGCAGAAGTATGAGACGCATCATATTGTCGAGTGCTGGGTGCCATGATTTCTTTCCCGGCACTCGCATTCGCATCGTATTGCTCAAACCACTCTATCGCTTCCTTCACCGATGGATCATCGGCTCCCCGCGCTTCGATGATGTCGGTGAGGTCGTCAAATGGAAAGTTCTCAACCGTTTCCAGAAATTCACTTATTACTTCACTTGGGGCGTCTCGCACCTGACTCGTAGTATCTTCTGACGGGTATCGCTGAACAAACGGATCGGGATTAAATTCGTCAAATATGACGACCCTGTCTTCTAGATAGCTTTCACGATACGCGTGTTGGTGGTTCCCGACTAGAAGGTCGACGTCATTAATGTCCATATCTTCGTAGCCTGTGTCGGTTCGAAGACGGTCGAGGCCAGCGATATATGGGCACTTTTGATCGGGAGTTTGGCAGGGTGTGTATACCCTATCCCACCCTTCAAAATGGATGTCTCTAGCCCGGATCCCCTTCTGATATAACTGATGTACCCGGTCTGTGTCCCCATCGTTTTCTCCCTGGAATGTCGGGCAGTCTCGATGTGGGCTGGGGATCGTTTCAACCGTTAGGCTAGCGTCTTCCCTCGCAATCGTCTTTGCCTGTTCATACAGGTCGACCCGTCCGGCAAGATATGTTACTTTGTGTTCCGTGTTAGCTGCGAGTTGGACTGCATTCCACGTCTTCCCGCTTGCAGGCGGCGACTCGATGAGGACCGGATCGTCGGAGTCAGCCGCCTTCCGTACAAGGGACTCTGTTTTGTCCCTCACTTTGTCCAGCATATGACATACGATCTAAATCAGTTCTTTTTCAATCTAAGACATTAGTTCTCAAAACTGATTACTGAGTCACTGCCCACCTTACCAGTGAGTGATCTTGTTAGGAATTTAGGTACGAACCGTTTCGGGTGGGTGTCCGAAAACGATTCTCCTCCGATTCCCTATTGAAGCCTATGCTCAGCCGGTTATTACGGATTGTTGGCCGTCACAACCGAGCGCAGAAAGCAACTTCTAAACATATTGCTACTGAAAGGTGATACATTCGTTGCTATTGACTCCTGAATACGAAAATATACGAAATTCAAACCATCCCGAACCCCTGAAAAGCATAGAATAATCAATGATTTCTATGGTCAGATATTTATAATAGAGAATGTAATTTAAACTAAAATAATGACGCAGTCGAGTGTCAATGGATTCGATTATCAAGGTTACTTGATTTTCAACGGTATATTCCGCGTTGATATGTCAAGCGCATCGGTCGAATGGTCAAAGATGTATGACGCAGAGAGGATTCTATTTGAAGAGCTGGGAGAATTTAGTCGAACATATAGAGGTTCAAATCGCGGGCTGGAACGCCTTACACTTCGAGATTACATCCGGGATGATGAGAGCATCAATAGCGAGACGCTACAATCTGTCGCCGATGACCTAATCGGATATCGAGTTCTCTACGAAGAGGAAGAAGAAATTGAAGCTTATCCACCTGAATCGGATGAACTCACCAAGGTAAAACATCCAATAGTAAATGATGCTGACTTGTACTGGATTCATCCTGAATATATGTTCTTTAGAGGCTCTGAAAGTGATTCGAGTGAAGCGATTGATTATGTCACACAAATATTACGCGAAAGTCCTAACCCAGAACAAACAGACGGAGGCTCATCAGGATCAACACCAAGAATCAACGAAATTTGTTTCGAGAAAGACTTCCTGTTGTGGATATTCAAGAAACAGTTCTATGGTAATAAACCATCAAATAAAATTGATCTTAAAATAAATTCATTGACCGACGCCGAGATCTCCGGAGATGATGATATCTGGGGTGGAAGTAGTTCAATTGAAGATACGCCACACCTGCGTGAGGCACCCCCAATTTTACAAGCAATTTTAAAAAACAAACAATTCGACGCTATTGAGGGAGTGTTTAATATCGATGATCATCTCATGGTTGCTGATGTTCAAACCAACAAAGTCCATATTAAAGTTGCTAAAGAGATTAATAGATCAAATAACATTCGGAGGGTAGCTATGTCAAACTTGCTTCTTAGCCGTTTAGCAGAATTAAAATCTCACTGGGATGGACTCACAAAAACTAAAAAGTATCCGGAATATAAGTTCTTTGACGACTTGTATACAGTATTAGATCATCAAGGCGCATCAATCGACAAGATCTCAGAGGAGCTGAGGAAACGAATGGCTGAATTAAGAGATGAACCACATTCTGCTTGGAATCTATGAGCTTGTATGATCTCAGATGTTCCGAAAGCCACTACAAGCTGCGAGTAATAGGATATAAGAGATAATGAGTAGCGTCCGGAGAGTTAACCCACGAACCAAGCGCTGGCGCGAAGCGCTTGCTGAACTCTCTGGGCCACGAATATACCATAATAAAGTAACAGACTCTGAGGAAAAACCGCTCTTCAGTAGATATCCGTACTCCGGTCAGTCAGTCATAAAATTCGATTTTGATTACAGATATGAGGCGAAGAGTGGAGACTCTCTTGAACATCCGATGAGTGTTCTTATGCGTCTTGACTCTGGCCTATTGATACTCCATCCAAATGGCCGATCGGACTTGTCAAATGAGGTTTTAAAACATCTGAGATCTGCCTTGGCGACGGATATATCCATTTTGCCAAATTTGAGTATCACTAACGTAGGTATATGGAATTTTGTAATGAGTAACCGCTGGTACTCAATTACGGTTGAGTACGATGGTGATAAGCACAATTTTGAGTCGGAGAATGACTGGAATGAATTTAGGGAAGAAAATGATGAAAATTTAGTGGGTAGAATACCAATTAGAAGGGCTGAAATACAAATAGAATACGAGGCACAAGAGGGAAAGTCTCGTAAAGTCTCTACAACATACTCTGACGGCCGACTAACAATACCTGAAGGCGGATCTACGAGTCCTCTACAGAAATTAAAAAACTATCCGGAATTTGATCAGGACGCTATCGCTGTACTACAGCGGTTTGAAACTGACGCTATATACTTTGGCTGATGTTTTTCTTGAAGAGACAATTTTACCGACTTCTTGAATCAGGGACCCCTGATCGGGTCCCAATTGTCATTGCCACTACCGCTGCGATTGTGAATTATATAAATTACGAATATACTGTTCCAGTGATATTGGTAAGCTGGAAGCTCGTCGCAATTATTGTATCTGTGTTCATAGCAATTATTTGGCTATTTGCTAGACGAAAACTGGTCCCAGAGATTGACCTTTCCAGATACTCACAAGACGGGGTGGAAAAATGCGTCAGCGAACACGGTGAGGATAATATCATATATGTTAGTGAGCCGTACTTAGATGAAGATGATACAGCAGAGATAGAACTGGAATTTTCTATGCCAGAATATCGGGAAGAGATTTGTCTTGGATTCGATATCGATACTGAAACATATATCATAAGTGTACAAGACCGAGACCCGTTGAACTTTGACACTGACCGGGTCATAACATATCCTGGGCGCCTCCCAAGTTTCAGCATGAAGCTCAAATTGACACATACTAGATTGGACAACATGGGACCTATCTCAGAAATGCCCCTGACGATTGAGAACAAACTTAGTGGACGTACGGTAGCAGAATTTCTGGTTAGATGTAACGGAAATGACAGCACAAACTGAATATACTCACATCTTTGACTACTTTAGTCTAAATATTAGATATTAGTACTATATTGATGAGAAAATTTAAATATTGTCCAGAAACCCTCGTCGTTGTTCCATCCTTTTGCGCTGGCTCCGGCGGTCGTAGTGTTCATCTAGAACACCTGGCGTCACGTTCGCACGATCGCTGACGACATCTTTCGGAACATCGTTATTCAGGTGGTGAGTGATCCCACCACGCCGGAGAGCGTGTGGACTCACGCTTGAGGGGCAGTCGAATGCGGCAGTATACACCATCGCGCCGCAATCATCCGGATCACGGTCGTGTGGACACTCTCCAGTGGAAATACAGGGCCTTGTGTACCTGTAACAATCACCTCGAAGCGTCGATCGATGCGCGCGTCCGTTCGATGTCGACACGAGCGGCCGCCTGCCGAACTCGTCGTCAACATCGGGCCGCCGATTCGCTATCCAGTCGTCGATAAGCCCGCACACCCCGTTCGATAACGCGATCAGTCGCTCTCCATCTACTCCGTTCTTGATCGTCGTTCCGGTCTCGGGCCGATGGACGACAGCGATGTACTGCCCGTCTGAATCGTAGTCGTCGACGTCGAGCGAGTGGACCGCTCCGGTCCGCATCATCGTGTGCCACATCAGGGCAAGCACGACGTGCTGTCGAGAAGCGTACTCGTACTTCGCGAGATAGCTGAGAACCTCTTCAGCACGATCGGACTCGAGCATCACGTCACGGACGTTCTGCCCGTCTCGTAACACGGGCGACCGCACCTTCGTGTGGAGGTCGTCGACGACGGCGTCGATGCTTTCGAGCCAATTGATAAAGACACGTAGCGTGTCCATCTGGGTCTTCTCCGTGGCGGGTGCGAGATCTCCCTCGCAACGCCGCCACAGACGGTACTCGTGGAGCGACCGGCCACTCAACTCGTTCAGATTATCTATCTCTTCTTCGTCACACCAGCGAACGAAGTGACTGAGACGAGAGCTGTGCGAGTACAGCGTTGCTTTGGCCACCTCAGCTTCGCGATCGGCGAGGTACAGTTCTACGGCTGTTTCCGGGTCGATTGGTTCGAGGTTCATCGCGTTTGCTAGCGCGAATCACGATTTGACCCCGATCTGAGCCGTCCGATTTCCAGCGTGTTAGGCCTGAAAGGACGATTCGTTACGAGCGTGAACGCGCGCCCGTCGCGCCCGTCACGTTTTCTGACGGGGCAAATTGACAGGACGGCGGCCGGGTGTATATAAGGCAAACCCCCAGTGACGGGTTTGAGTTCGTCACGCAGCGTGACGGGGGTCGTCGCCTTCGTGCGGTTCGTGAAATACACGTGACGGAGTCGGGGTAATGTCCTTGGGTGGTTGGTGGTTTCGTCGTGCGAGGCTAGTCTAGCTCGAGGTTTCACGATTAATCAGCCGCTCTCGTCGGGGGCCGGAATCACGACGCTCCTTCGCCCTCTCTTTCTTTGATTTGATATT
Organism: Halorubrum sp. SP9; assembly: GCF_005435015.1. Lineage (NCBI taxonomy): Archaea > Methanobacteriati > Methanobacteriota > Halobacteria > Halobacteriales > Haloferacaceae > Halorubrum > Halorubrum sp. SP9. The sequence goes on along the minus strand of NZ_SGXU01000015.1, from coordinate 7,419 downwards.
TAATACTGAAAATATATCTGTCCGGTGTCTGATACTCAACTAATGTATCGGTTCACCCCGGACGAAATCGATCACGAGCGAGCCCACCACCAAGCGGTCATTCAGGGAGCCGACGACCTGGACGTGAAGCGGATCGGGAACCTCGGCGAGCTCGCGTTCGAGCAGTTCTGTCGCGAGTACCTCCCCGTCGAGATGTGGGAGTGGGAAAACGAGGAAGCAATCCGGCGGTGTAACTCCGAGAGCTTCTCTGGGCATGACTTCGAGGTTTTTGGCTACACGGTCGACGTGAAGTCATCGCGGGACGTCTCGGCCTTCCTTCCCGAGTCGCTCGTTGAACGAGATCCCGACGACGACATCGTGGTAATGGTCTGGCATCGGGACAACGAGGACAGTCTAATGCTACTCGGGTGGGAGCGACTCGAGACGCTGAAATCGAAGGTCGAAACGGAAAAGGCGTTCTCGGGCGAGTCCCCGGAAAAACTCGACCACCTCGCGGCCCGCCCGATGAACGAACTGATCGACCTCGGTCCTAACACCGCCCACATGAATCAGAAGCCGGAGAATCCGTTCTCACCAGGGGATCGGGTGGTGAAGGCTGGCGACTCGGAGGCGTCAGTGGGGATCGTCATCGAGGTACTGCCGCCGGAGCAGAACACCGGCGCGTTCGGACACGAAATGGACGGGGAAGCGGTGCGGGTCGCGTTCCCGAGTTCGCTCGACGAGGGACCAGGTGCGTGGCGGGACTACCACCCCGCGATCCTCGCGTCGTACTGTGACGACCAGGACGTCAAGCTCTGGACGTACAAACACGAGAACCTCGCATTCGCAGACAACCCGTATGTCCCAGGAGATCAGGTGGTCAAGACCAGCCACAGCGATCCGGACACGGCCGTCGTGGTGGAAGGCTCTGAGGAGCGTGGCGATGACAACGTGGCAGTCGCGTTCTTGGGTGATTTCGAGGAGAAGGACGTATCGCCGGGAGAGCTTTCGAAGCACTGTGAGGAGAGCGGGATCAAGTATTACACGTACGAGTATTCTGAACTGGATTTTACAACGCAAGACTGATCCAGCTGCTGTAACGTACTGGTTGCTCTGGCAGGAGGATTTTTGTTCAGCGGTGAAAACTTCGATCTTGAATGAAAGCATCGACGGCGAAAGAGGAACTGCTCGATAAAGGGTTACAGATCGACCACGAGCAGTTCGAGCAGCTCTGTAAAATGGTGATCGAGCGGGCAGAGCCAACTCGTGAACTCGAGCTAACACCGTTCCGTGGCGATGGTGGCATCGATATTCACGCGGTCATCGACCGAGAACTATTCCATGCCCGGCTCGGCGTACAAGCAAAACAGTATGCTACTGGAAACACCGTCGGCGCCCGCACCCTCCGTGGATTTAAAGGTGCACTCTCAGAGCAGCAGTATCATATCGGAACGGTGATCACAACGTCCTCGTTCACTGCTGGAGCCGAGACAAGCGCAGACCAAGATTTCATCCGACTGATCGACGGTGACCGGCTCACGGACATCATGATCGAGAGCAGTATCGGCGTCGTTACAGACGACGAATCATACGAACTCGATCCCACGTTCTGGAGTGCGTTCGAGAAACCGGAGCGCACCGATACTATTCCGTCACTAGAGGTGCCACAGGCAGACAATTTCAGCGTGATACGTACTGTTATCCAGGCGGTTGGATCGGGTTCGGATATTAAGCCCGAGATCGCAGAATACGTTCGAAGACAGAGGGATACAGACACGTTTAATCCGCGGCAAGCGGATTATTACGGTATCGCCGCGTGGCTCCTCCAGTTTCTCCACAAAGAACAGGAGGTCGAAATCGACAACCACACGATCCGTCGTTGGGGACTCACCCGACTCGGTGAGGAATACCTCACGTACCTCGATCGTGGCGATCGAGAATCCGCGGATAACCTCCTCACACAGCAGATCCATGACGTCGAGATCATCTCCCGTGTATACGCTCAACTAGAAGAAGACGGTACTCTCTCCCGACGTGATATTACGAATATCCTCGCTGCCGAAACGGATCTCTCGGATTCAACCACTCGTCGACGCGCCCGAACCGTTGGCGAGTGGCTCGTTTGCCTCCCTGAAATCACGACGAGTGGCCGGGGATCTGAGCAACAATACGTGCTGGACTCAACGCCACGTTGAGTGATTTCCGACGGCTCACTCTGTAAAGTCGGAGAGAGTCTTTCGTCGTTGCGCCTCTGCTGGAACGTTTGTAATGAGAACTTCTGAGACCTCCCCGCGACTACTGGCATCGCTATTTATAACACGAGTAGCATCCACGTATCTGATCGAGAACACGTCGTAGTCTTCGTATAACTCCGTGATTGGCGGCGAGTTAGAGAGGATCACGGAAACGTCCATTTCCGTGAGTTCGATCACGACATCGCGAAGTCGGCGTTGATCCTCTCGGTCGAATCCCTCTGCTTGGTACGAATTGAAATCCGCAGTTTTCGACACCGGTTCGTACGGCGGATCGAAATACACAAGATCGCCCCTAGAAGCCTCATCAACGACGTAGCTGAAATCCGTATTGAACACGGCCGTGTCTTGGAGGACACGCGATGCCTTTCGGATCCGCTGTTCTTGTACCCAATCTGGATCTGAATACCGCCCGAAAGAGACGTTAAATTCGCCGTCACTGTTCTCCCGATACAATCCGTTGAAACACGTCCGATTTAGATATAATAGTAAGCTTGCCTCTCGGACCCGCTCGTCTTGTGTCAGAGCCGACTGTGTGAGGAACTCATTGAACTCCGACCGAGCGTCGTAGTAGTATTCTTCAGTATGCTCGTGTGTCTTGTTCTCGGAAATGAGGGCGTCCGGTTGGTCTCGGACGATCTCATAAAACGTTGTTAACCGCGTATTTAGATCGTTTATCGTCCCGTCGTCAGGATCCTGCTGAAAAAAGACTGCGCCGCCCCCTACGAACGGTTCGTGATACGCCTCATATGAGATCGGAAACAGTGCCGTAATCTCTGAGAGAAGCTGGCGCTTCCCACCCGCCCATTTTAAAATCGGCTCCACCATTCAGTACAAATCTCCTCGGTATTAGCAAAAAACTGTCTCGTTAGAGTAACAGTCTGTCTAGTCACTAGATCTGTCTTGTTGAGGTGGTGTCTGAGGACTAGTTACCCGCAACACCACCCTGCTCTCGAAGAACCGTTGCGACATCCCCTAGACGCTCCGATTCCTTCGGGAGGTTCTCGAGCGCCGTATTAAGATCGACCGCCAGCGAATACTGATTCTCGTCGCCACGACCCCGTCCCTGCCGTTTGTTGAGCACGTTCGTATCAGCGAGATCGTTGAGCCGGTCACGGAACCGCCGGTTCGAGAGGACGTTCACATCGGCGTACTCACAGAAGGTCTTGTACTGAGTGTAGATCGGCGTCGTCGTCACAGGTGTGTCGCCCTGTATTCCGTGATACGTGACTGCCATGAGCGCGAGCATTCGCTGGTTCGGGAGCGTCTGAATCCCCGACTCAATGGCTTTCGTCTCCAGGAAGTCCCGTGCCTCGCGCACGTGCTCTTCTGTGACGGTCGTCTCGCCCCTATCGTCGGCAAACCGAGTCGCACGGAACAGCAGCCGGATCGCCTCCCGAGCGTCTCCCGTATCCTGTGCGCCTAGCGCCGCGGCAAGCGGGATCGTGTCGTCGCTCAGGATCTCGCTTCGGAGATGCTGGTAGTCCTCGACGTCGTCCTCGAAATACGTGTCCCGGAGGGCACCGACGGCACGCCGTGCGAGGATGTTGCGGAGCTGATCAGCGTCGTAGGGCTCGAAGCGAACCTCGTCTTCGCCGAGACTCGACCGGACGTCGGCGTCGAGGTTCTCGCGGAACTGGAGGTCGTTCGTAATCCCGATGAGCGAGAGACGGACGCCGTCCGGATTCGACCGCGGGAGTTCGTAGAGGATGTAGTCGTCGTCGCCGATGGCATCGATCTCGTCGAGGACAACGATGACCGTCCCGCCGACCTTCTCTAGGTTCTCGATCACCATATTGAGCAGAGTCTTCCGCTGGTGACCGCTTGGCAGCTCCTCACCGGGCCCGAATCGCTTCTCACGGAGTCGCTTGACGAGATGTGTGAGGACGTGGTAGGAGCCATCCATGCCCTTACAACGGATGTGAACGACGGTGAGGTCCATCTCGGAGTCGTCAGCGTACTCCTGGAGCTGGTCGGTCTTGAGGCGGATTCCGACGGTCTTCCCCTGCCCGGACTGCCCGTACACGATCAGGTTGAGCGGCGTTGAGCCCATCGTCGCTGGACGGAGGGCGGAGTGTATCTGATCGAGTTCCACCTCGCGCTCCGGCAGCGACTCGGGCTGATACGTCTGCTCGTTGGGGTTGAGGACGTCCATGTCCTCGAAGATCGTGTCCTCGTCGCCGAACGCCTTCATACGCTCCCGTTTTTAGGTGTCATACATAAAACCCCCGTGTCCTACATGTCTTCCTGTCTGAGATACGGGTATGCGTCCTGAAAGCCACCACCAGTTCTCTTCCGGTTCTACTGTGCTCTGGGTGGCAGCGGGGGATGGAGGGGGGTGCGTCCGGCAAACTGCTGAGACGCTCAACTGCTGCTCCAGTGTCCCCATAACCAGCCACGATCCCAGAACCGCGCTGTACCCGATACGACATTCGGATTCATCGGCTCAGGACTGCGTAATCCTGGGAGGGGGGTGCGTCCGGCAACGGACCGCAGCGAATGACGCTTTGAGAATAGTCGGCCCACAACGTTTTATCAAAACTCCCGAAGACGCATGTCTGTGGGGCAAAACGTCTCGCGAATCCACGAGCACGACCTCCGCTCGGTGTGGGAGAACGAAGAGCGGGACTTCACGCAATGGTTGACAGAGAACATCGACCTGCTCGCGTCGGAGTTGGGGATAGAGATCGAGGACGCACGAGCGGAGGAAGCCGTCGGCGACTTCTCGGCCGACATCGTCGCACGAGAGATGAACACGGGCGAGACCGTCGTCATCGAGAATCAATACAACCGGACGGACCACGACCACTTGGGGAAGCTTCTGACGTACTCGTCGGGAAAGAACGCCGGGTTCACGATGTGGCTCGCCGAGGAGTTCCGGCCGGAGCACCGGAGCGTCCTCGAATGGTTGAACGAAACCGGACCGAAAGGTGCGAAGTTCTTCGCGATCAGACCCCGTGTCGTGAGTATCGAGGGATCCGAGGAGCGTGGGTTCGAGTTCGAAGTCGTCGTCGAGCCCAACGAATGGGAACGCGAGGTGAGTACCGAGTCGCTTTCCGACTCCGAGCACAGCTATCGTCAGTTCTTCGCCGAGATAGTTGAGGCGTACTCGCAGCGACGTCCGGCCTGGTACAAACTCAAACCCGGGCCTCGGAACTATCTGACGTTCAGTGCCGGTATCTCAGGTGTCCGATTCGGCTGGGTGTTCCATCAGGGGCCGGAGTTCTCCGTCGAGCTCTACATCTCCACGTCGGATAAGGAACGCAACGAGGAGATATTCGAGGCGCTGAAACGCGACCGAACGGATATTGAGAGCAATTTAGGCGTCGAGTTGGAGTGGGAACGTCTACCTGAGAAACAAGCATCCCGGATCAAGCAGCCTGAAGATATTGATAGGACCATCACCGATCTCACCGCAGACCAGCGAAATCACTTGGTCGAATGGGGGGTGGATGCGATGGACGCATTCCAGGAGGAGTTCGAACCGCGTCTTTCCGCTCTCGGCTCCAACTGATCGCTGCTTCTACCGGTGTAACGAACTCGTTGCGTAGGTGGCTTCCACCCTTCCCGTCTTGTTGGACGCACCCCCCTCCCCCAGGTTCTATTTTAGATCACCGGCTCCGTTGAGATCTTCTGATGCTGAGAGGAACTGTCTGCTGAATACAGAGGTTAAGTCCAGCAACCTACGTAAATTGGATAGATTTGCGGAGCCTCCAGACACATAGCTACGATTTCAAAATATCTCGATACCGAGAAAGGCGGTGGCTTTCGAGAATGAACTCATGAAAGGACCGGCAAGCGCGACCAGCGACCGGATCACTTGCTCCCAGAGGATTGTAATTGGACTTGAAGGTGGTAACGACTGAATCAGGGCTTCGGCTTCCTGTGCTGGAATCCCCGACTCTGAGCCGGCATCCGCCTCACCGAGATACGCCAACATCGTGTCCATCTTCTTTTCTTGTAATGTTGCTTCGAAGCCGGCACTCTGGCCAGCAATCCAGCGAGCGAGCTTTACCAGCGGCAGGAGAAAGCCTGTCCCGAGCGCAAGTACGGCCAGCACCGACGCGACAAGTCGAACCGTGAGTTCGTCCCGGGCGTAGAGAACTAACCAGATACCGATTCCCGCTGTAGTCCCCCACAGGAAGAGTGCTTCCTGGAAGGATCGGAAGAACCACTCATGGTTGAGCTCCATCAAAGTCCGGAGCCCATCCTTCGTCGATTCGAGCTCGATGCCCTCTAGCAAGTGGCGAAACTCCCGCGTGTAATAGGCCGACCTGATAATGCCCGCAGTGACCAGCGTGATTGCTGGCGCCCAGAATATGACGCCGATGACGATCTGTAGGACGACACCTTCCTGTGGGGCGATTCGCAGCAGATACGGCGGGTCGATGTCAAGGGCGTCAGTGAGGATGCGGGCGAGGAATGGGTAGATAGCCATAATGACAGCCATGAGAAGGCCGAACCCGAGGGTTCCCTTCGGGAATCGCTGCTCAGGTGGGTCACTCTGCCACGGACTATTGGTGAGTTTCTCGAACTGGGTGGGAAAATGCTGATACTTCTTTTCCGTTCGGATGGTGGCTATTACTGCCATCAGTAAGAAGAAGGCCGACAGGAGAACAAATCCGATAGCGCCAGAATCAGCAAGGAGATTTGTCATTTTTGCTGATCACCTCGATGCCCTCATCGACTGTAAAACTACGTGGTGATACGTACAGTCACTGCTGAACTCAGCATTGCTTGGTTGATTTCGGTCTTCATAACTAATCCGAGCCCCGTACAAGATCCCCGCCCTGGAGTCAGCACGGCTCCGAGAACATATCACCAGATGAGGAGTCCAATAGAGCCTGATGTACTTATTTTACTGACCGCGTAAGGCCATCAAGCCGATCCCAAACGCTCCGGGAATCATAACAAGAATCACCACTCCAGCGACACACTTGGTATAGGGAAGAATATCCAGAACACCAAACCCTCCAGTTACAATATTCCAGATTACAGCGGGACAACGGCCAACGAGAGGTCCTGCGGCCTCGTTACGCGCAGAGCTTACTCTTAACTGCTCTGTTGAATCCGAAGACGGCGTGGAGATCACTGTTTGAGAGCCTGTTCGAGGTTGTAGACTGTGGCGGTCAACACGAGTTCGCGGAACTCGCGGTACCACGCGCGAGGGTGGACAGCGGGGCCGAAC
>NZ_SGXU01000158.1:0-927 GCF_005435015.1 Halorubrum sp. SP9 | reverse complement strand
CATCGCTGCGGAGGAGTACGCGATGCGAAAGGGGGAGAGCGAGGCCGTCTCCCGCGACGAGGTCGTCGAAATGATCGATGGCGAGGAGTGACGACTGGACGTGGGAGTTTCGACCGCCCGCCGCACGATCGTCCGAGGGACTCGACGCGCCGACACAGCAGCGGATCATCTCGAAGCTCGATGACATCGTGACCGGGATCTATTAGAGAATATCGAATCGTTCATCAGAATATTTTACCCCGCTCCGACCGTAAATTAGTCTTGGAAGGACGCCTGATTCAGCGGAACCGTGTCGGCAACCGTTACCGTTCCTCCCGGATCTCCTTTCCCTGGGTGATCGATAGCCTCGCGGTCGAAAACACCGCTTATACCTGCTATTTGTACACCGACAATCTGATTGCCGTTGTTTGTACCACCGAAGGTTTGCTTGAGTTGGAGCGTCTTGTCTCCCGAAAGTCCGTCCTTGGTTATACTCGTAATGTCTCTATTGTCTTTGTAGTAGACAGTTACGGTGAACTCGGCGTTATCCGAAGCAGAATCTGTCGTGTTGACGATGACCCCCGAGTTCCCCGATTCGAATGTCACTCCTGAAACCTTGTTTTGAGTCGCAGGGGAGCTAGATGTCGATTCATCATTTTCGTACGTACAATCGACGGTGAACCTCCGGTTTTTATGAACTGTCGTTTCGCTGTTCTCAACGGTACCGAAGAATGAAAGCTCAAGCTGTAATTCTCTGTCCACCTCGCAGCTAGTGGTTACATACGTGCGCTTTCCGAGACCGATCGTGACAGTGTTGTCACCAGTTTCGGATTCGGTCTCGTCTCCCGTTTCCGGCTCGATTTCAATGTCGACCTCTCCGCTCTCATAATCGACCTCAACCTCGGATTCATAACCAGTGTCCGGTTCTACTATTTTCGCGTTCACTCG
>NZ_SGXU01000157.1:0-935 GCF_005435015.1 Halorubrum sp. SP9 | reverse complement strand
GTCCACAGGAGGCGCCGACGAACGCCCCCCGCGCCGAGTACGCGACGGCGCCCGTCACCGACGAGGCCACGCAGGGCGAGCAGTCGCTCCTCACGTTGCTCAAGTCGGGTGTGAACCCCGCGCTCTACATGGAGCGGACGTTCGACGGACAGGGTGGCGCGTACGGTCATCGACTTCAGGCTCCCCTCGGTCGTTTCGCCCGTGTAAACGCCGCTCTGAAACACCAGTACTCCACTTTCGCATATACGGATTGGGTATCGGGGAGCGGCGGTGGAACATACACATTGGGCCATACGAGCGACCGTCCTCGTCGGTTTATCGTAAGCCACGACGGGAGTGGTAACGATGTGCTAGGCGCGGTGTACCATCCAGCACTCGTATCCCATGATGTTCTCGGATCGTGGCGGATCACATTCAGAGATGTCTCGTTTACGGACAACGGAAATACAGCCGAGAACTACCTTCTAATTGGGGTTTCGGACGCAGACCCGACTGCTTCGCGTATCGACTCCACAGGCAACGCTGTCATCTACAGAGACTCGCTTGATGTCGACCGTGTCCTCACGGTGAATGGAGGGACTGCTTCGGACACGACAGGCCCTCAGGTGGACTGGTCATCCAACCACGATGTGACTCTGGAATTCGACGGATCTGAGGCTTCGCTATACATCGATGGTGAGTTCTGGGCGTCAGTTTCCGATAGCCCGAGAGGAGATATGCGTCCTGTAATACAACTAAGAGACGGAGGCGGTAACACGACTTCAGACACGGTAGAGGTTGAAGATGTAACGGTCGAACCCCTCCCAGAGGTGTTGAACTGATGGAATCAGTCAACTCCCGAAACGACGCTGCGAGTCGTGAGGTGCTAAACTAACATGACAACAATCAATCTCCAAGACGGCCTTGAGGCGTGGTACGAGTTTGACTCGGACTAC